>DATLNY010000210.1:0-3094 GCA_035536495.1 Candidatus Saccharimonadia bacterium
TCCTTGCCCTCGAGCGGCTTCGCCGAGCCGACGACCGTGACGAGCACGACCGTTCCGCCCATGTGCACCATGACCGCGCCGGTTGCCTGGCGCGCGATCTCGCCCGTCTCGAGCGTGACCTCGTGTTGACCGTAACGGAACGTCTTCGTTGTCTTCGCCACGTGGGGATCCTTCTCTTTGACTGCCGGAAGTCGGTCGTACGACCGTCCCTCGAAAAAGTCGCGAGCCCGGTCGTGCCGGGCTCGCGTTGATGCGGATGCGTCAGCGGCGGATGCCGAGCCGGCCGATCAGCGTCTTGTACCGCTCGGCGTCCTTCGCCTTGAGGTAGTTCAGCAGCCGGCGGCGCTGGTTGACGAGCATCAGCAGGCCGCGACGCGAATGGTGATCCTTCACGTGCGTGCCGAAGTGCTGCGTCAGGTGCTCGATGCGCGCGGAAAGCAGCGCAACCTGCACTTCGGGCGAGCCGGTGTCGTTCGGCGCGCGCTTGAATTCGGAAATGACCTTCTGGGTCTGTTCGACGTTGAGCGACATCTTGCGATCCTTGTAGCGACGACGAGGCCCGAGATGCGGCGCCTATCGCCGCGGACCCGTGTGCCCGTCCAGTGAGGTGGAGTGCTTGGGAAGCCGCCCATTCTATCCGGCAAACTCGTTGCGGGACAAGCGTTTGTCGCTATTGCCGCGCGCGCGGTCAGGGCCGGACCAGGACGCGTCGCGCGCGCACGACGCCATCGGCGCTGCGTTCGACCAGCGCGACGAGGTGGCCGTCGGGTCCGAATGCGCAGCCGGGACCCGTCCAGTCGAGCCCGGCGGGCGCCTGGGCGATGCCGTGCGCGATCGCGGCCGCCTCGCCGGCGGCGAAGTCGACGCGCGGGCGGCCCGCCACGCCGGCCTCGAGCGGCAACAGCCGCTCGCGCGCCGCGTCGGGGGCCGCTTCGATCGAGTCGAGGTCGAGCATCGCGGCGTCGCCGAACGGGTCGACCCATGCGCGACGGAGCGCGACGAGGTGCGCGCCGCAGCCGAGCGCCTCGCCGATGTCCGCCGCGAGGCTGCGGATGTACGTGCCCGATCCACAGACGACACGGATCGCGAAGGTTTCCGTGTCGCGAGCCAGCAGCTCGATCGATTCGATCACGACTTCGCGCAGCGGCGCTTCGACCGCGATGCCCTGGCGCGCGAGCCGGTACAGCGGCACGCCGTCGCGCTTGATCGCCGAGTACGCGGGTGGCCGTTGCGTGATCGAACCGGTGTAGCGCGCGAGCAGCTCGCGCAGTGCGCCGTCGTCGAGCGGCGGCACGGCGCGCTGCTCGAGCACGGCACCGTCGGCGTCGAGCGTCGTCGTCGTCGTCCCGAGGCGCACGTGCGCGAAATAGCACTTGCGCGCGCCGAGCAGGAGGCCCGCGACCTTGGTCGCTTCGCCGAGGCAAAGGGGCAGCATCCCGGTCGCCATCGGATCGAGGCTGCCGGTATGTCCGGCCTTGTCGGCGCCGAGCGCGCGCTTGACGCGCTGCAACGCCGCGTTCGACGACATGCCGCCGGGCTTGTCGAGGAGCAGGATGCCGTCGATGCGGGTCGTCGGGCCCGCCGGGCCGCCGCCCGTCCGCCTCACGAGCGGTCGAGATCGTCGCGCAGCAGCCGCTCGATGCGCTCGCCGCGGTCGACCGAGTCGTCGTACGCGAAGCGCAGCTCGGGCATGTGGCGCAGCTTCAGCGTCTTCGCGAGCTCGTGGCGGAACTCCTTCGCGTGCTCGTTGAGCAGCTTGACGGCCGCCGCGCCCTGCTCGCCGACGAGCGCCGTGACGAACACCTTCGCGACCGAGATGTCGCGCGTGACCTCGACGTCGGATACCGAAACCGACGGCAGCTCGCCGTTGCGCACGGCCTCGTGCACGACGAGCGAGACCTCGCGTCGCAGCTCGGCGGCGATGCGATCGGAGCGGTTGTACTCGCGGCGAGGCATGGCTTCAGCGCCGCATCAGAGCGTGCGCTGCACCTCGATCCGCTCGAAGCACTCGATCTGGTCGCCGGCCTTGACGTCGTTGTACTGCTTGACGCCGATGCCGCATTCCATGCCGTTGCGAACCTCTTCGACGTTCTCCTTGAACCGGCGCAGCGACTCGAGCTCGCCCTGGTACACGACGACGTTCTCGCGCAGCACGCGGATCGGCTTGTTCCGCCGCACCGTGCCTTCGATGACCATGCAGCCGGCGATCTGGCCGAACTTCGACGAGCGGAACACGTCGCGGACCTGCGCGACGCCGATGATCTCCTCGCGGATCTCGGTCCCGAGCATGCCGGTCGCGACCTGGCGCACCTGGTCGATGACGTCGTAGATGATCGAGAAATACCGCAGGTCGAGGCCGGCCTCGTTGACGATGCGGCGCGCGCCCGCGTCGGCGCGGACGTTGAAGCCGATCAGCAGCGCCTTCGAGGTCTGCGCGAGCGTCGCGTCGCTCTCGGTCAGGCCGCCGACGCCGGAGCCGACGACGTTGACGCGGATCGTGTCGGTCGAGATCTTCGTCAGCGCATCGCGCAGCGCCTCGGCCGAGCCCTGCACGTCGGCCTTGACGACGATGTTGAGGACGCGCTGGCCTTCGCCCTGCTGCGCCATCTGCGAGATGACGTCCTCGAGCTTCGTCGTGTGGCGGAACAGGCGCGATTCGCGTTTCTTCGTCTCGCGCTGCTGCGCGACTTCCTTCGCGAGCCGCTCGTCGGCGACGACCGCGAAATCGTCGCCGGCATCGGGCACGCCCGAGAGGCCGAGCAGCACGACCGGGATCGACGGACCGGCGCCCTGCACCTGGTCGCCAGCCTCGTTGAACATCGCCCGCACGCGCCCGTACTGCACGCCGCAGACGATGAAATCGCCGCGGTTCAGCGTGCCCTGCTGCACCAGCACGGTCGCGATCGGCCCGCGGCCCTTGTCGAGCGCGGATTCGACCACGACGCCGGTCGCGCGCGCGTCGACCACCGCGCGCAGCTCCATGACCTCGGCCTGCAGCAGGATCGCGTCGAGCAGCGCGTCGATGCCCTCGCCGGTCCGCGCCGACACCGGCATGAAGATCGTCTCGCCGCCGAACTCCTCGGGCACGACTTCG
>DATLNY010000211.1:0-4985 GCA_035536495.1 Candidatus Saccharimonadia bacterium
GTGACGATCGATCCGGAACGCCTGCAGGCGATGCAGGCCTTCGCCACGCGCGCGCTTTCCGACGACACGTTGACGTTCGAGCCCGCGTCGGCCGACGCGAGCTTCAGAAGCTACTGGCGCGCGACATCGGCGAGCCAGGGCGGCACCTGGGTCGTCATGAACGCACCGCCCGGCCGGGAGTCGCTCGGCGCGTGGCTCGACGTCGCGCGGCGGCTGCGCGCGGCGGGCCTCAATGCGCCGCAGGTCTTCGCCGACGATGTCGCGCAGGGCTTCGTGCTGATGAGCGACCTCGGCTCGCGCACGTACCTGTGGGAGCTCGACGACGCGAGCGCCGACGCGCTCTACGCGCCGGCGTTCGACGCGCTGCTCGCGATGCAGACGCGCGTCGACGTGGCCGGGCTCGAGCCGTACGACGAATCGAGGCTCGTCGCGGAGCTCGAGCTGTTCCCGACGTGGTTCCTGCAGAAGCACCTCGGCCTCGAGCCCGGCTGCAGCGGCTGGGACCGCATCGAAGCGGCGTTCACCGTGCTGATCGATTCCGCGCTCGAGCAGCCGACCGCGTTCGTGCATCGTGATTTCCACAGCCGCAACCTCATGATCGTTCCCGGCGCGATGCCGGGCATCGTCGATTTCCAGGACGCCGTCGTCGGCCCCGTCACGTACGACCTCGTGTCGCTCGTGCGTGACTGCTACATCGAATGGCCTGCCGAGCGCGTCTACGCGTGGTCGAATATGCATCGCGATCGTCTCGTCGAAAAAGGCGTGCTGAAGTTCGGCGAGCTGCGCTGGAAACGCTGGTTCGACCTCATGGGTCTTCAGAGGCACCTCAAGGTGCTCGGCATCTTCTGCCGGCTCTGGTATCGCGACGGCAAGGCGCAATACCTCAACGACCTGCCGCTCGTGATGCGGTACACGCTTGCGGTCGCGGAGAAGCACAAGGACCTTGCCGAGCTCGCGTCGTGGTTGCGCAAGCAGGTCGGCGATCGCGACCTCACGCGCCCGGCCGCGACGCGAGGCTGAAGCGCATGGCGGCGCCGCGAACCGCGCTGATCCTCGCCGCAGGCCGCGGGATGCGCATGCGCCCGTTGACCGATTCGGTGCCGAAGCCCCTGCTGCCGCTCGGTGGCAGGCGCCTGATCGAATGGCACCTCGAGGCGCTCGCGCGCGCCGGCGTGCGCGACGTCGTCGTCAACGTCGCGCACCTCGCCGCGCAGTTCGAGCCCGCGCTCGGCGATGGGTCGCGCTACGGCGTCGGGATCCGCTACAGCGACGAGGGCGAGGAGCCGCTCGAGACCGGCGGCGGGATGCTGCATGCGCTGCCGCTGCTCGGCGCCGCGCCGTTCATCGCCGTCAACGGCGACATCCACTGTGACTTCGATTTCGCGGCGCTGCCGCACGAGCCACGCGGGGTTGCGCACCTCGTGCTCGTCGACAACCCACCACACCATCCGCGCGGCGATTTCGTGCTCGGTGAGGCGGGGACACTGTCCTCGGAATCCGCGCCCTCGGCGTCGCACCTCGGCGCGGTCGCCGCGACCCGGAATCTCACGTTCGCGGGGATCGGCGTGTATCGCGCCGACCTGTTCGACGACTGGCGCGGCGTGATCGGGGATACGCCCGGCGCGCGAGAAACGCGGCCGCGGTTCGCACTGGCCCCGCTACTGCGCGACGCGATGCGCGGCGGCCTCGTCACCGGCTTGCATCACCGCGGCACGTGGCACGACATCGGCACCCCGCATCGGCTCGCCGAGCTCGACGCGACTATCGGCCGCGAACCGTAGTTGGCGCTGTGCGTCCGTGCCGGGACGAACGCTCGGCGATGCGGCAACGCAGCATGAAAGTTGCGCCGAACTGTCACCAGCGGTGGTAGTAATCGTCACGTCGAGCCACTAGATTTCGCGTGCGTCGGGAACGGAACCCCCGCCGTGATCTCCGGGCTAGCCGGGCCGCATGGACGGCCACGACTCCGCGCGCCCTAGAAGTGCCAGGGGGTACCGACGTGCGGATATCGTTGCAGGCGAAGCTTCGCGGCGCGTTGATCGCCGCTGCTTGTTCCATCGCGTTTTCCGGCGCCGCGATCGCGGCGAGCCCCGACCACCACGAGTTCGAGGCGATGCTCGAGGCGCCCTACCAGGGCGCCGCGGGTGACGCGCGCGAGTTCGTGCTTCGTTTCGCGTTTCCCGACGCGCAAGACCCGAACACGGTCGCGTGGCGGCTCGAGCTGCTGTCGCCCGCGGGCGAGCGGCTGCGCACCTGGCACGGCGAGGAACGCCTCTACGGTGCAGCGATCGAGGTCGCGGTGCCGTGGGACGGCCGCGGCCGCGCACGGGAACTGCTCGTGGATGGCCATTACACCGCGCGGCTGAGCGCGATCGCGGGTGATCCCGTCGCGTTCCGGACGCACCCGGGCTCGCTCGCGCAGCGCGTCGACGCGGTGCTCGCCGATCCGCACGCGCAGGTGCAGTCCTGGGATGTCGAAGTCGGCAAGCCGCGCCGCCCGGAGATGCCGTTCTTCGAACCGTTGCCGACCGGGCGCGGCGTGCAGCAGAAATCCGCGCCCGCGACCGCGTCGCTGCCGTACACGGTCTACTTCGGCAACCTGCACAGCCAGACCAACGATTCCGACGGCGGCGGCGCGATCCCGGGCTGCTCCGGCTCGCAGGGCGCGCAGACCGGCGCGTTCGGCCCGAACGACGCGTTCGTCTACGCCGATGGCCACGGCTTGGACTTCCTGCTCTCGTCCGAGCACAACCACTACTTCGACGGCTCGTCCTCGACCAACACCTCGGCCAGCCCGACCACGGCGAAAAACCGCTACGCCGCGGGCCGCACCGCGGCATCGAACTACAACGCCGCAAACCCCGGCTTCCTCGCGCTCTACGGCATGGAGTGGGGCGTGATCTCCGGCGGCGGGCATCTCAACATCATCGACGGCCACCTGCTCGCCGGCTGGGAATACAACAGCTCGAACCAGCTGCTCGCCGACATCTTCACGACCAAGAGCGACTACGCGAATCTCTACGTCGTGATGAAGCAGCAGGGATGGATCGGCCAGTTCAACCATCCGAGCACGTCCGACCAGTTCCCCGTCGGCGGCACCGTGTTCGGCTACCACGCCGACGGCGACGAGGTCATGGTCGCGGCGGAAATCCAGAATACGTCGGCGTTCTCGGACAACACGACGGAGACCGAGACCAGCCGCAGCACCTACGAGAGCGCGTTCAACCTCTTCCTCGAGCGCGGCTACCACGTCGGCCCCGCGACGAACCAGGACAACCACTGCGCCAACTGGGGCGCATCATGGACCAACCGCACGGGCGTGCTGCTGCCGACCGGTCAGGTGCTCGACGCGGCGAACTTCGAGGCTGCGCTGCGCGCGCGCCGATTCTTCGCGACCTCGGACAAGAACTCCCAGCTGATCCTGACCGCGAACGGCCGCGTCATGGGCGAGCGCTTCACGAACTCCGGCGCGCTGACCCTGACGGCGAACTACGCGAATACCGCGGGCCGCGTCGCTTCGCAGGTCGCGATCTACGAGGGCGTACCGAAGCGCAATGGCACCGTCACGCTGCTCTCGAGCGCGGCGGTCACGACGATCACCCCGGGCAACGGCGAGCACTTCTACTACGCCAAGGTCACGCAGGACGACGGCAAGATCCTCTGGTCCGCGCCGATCTGGGTCACGCAGACGACTTCGGCCGACACCACGCCGCCGAGCGTCAGCGCGAGCGAGTCGGGCACGAGCGGCACGATCACGCTGTCGGCGACCGCGTCGGACAACGCCGGCGTCACCCAGGTCGAGTTCTACGTCGATTCCGTGCTCAAGGGGACGGACACGACTTCGCCCTACTCGATGACGCTCGATTCGACCACGCTCGCGAACGGGTCCCACACGCTGACCGCAAAGGCGTTCGACGCCGCGGGCAACACGACGACGTCGAGCCCGGTCACATTCTCGATCAGCAATGCGACGGCCGACACGACCCCGCCGACGGTAACTGCATCCGAGTCCGGCACCAGCGGCACGATCACGCTGTCGGCGACCGCATCCGACGACGTCGGCGTCACCCAGGTGGAGTTCTACGTCGATTCCGTGCTGAAGGGCACCGACACGACCTCGCCCTACTCGATGACGCTGGATTCGAACACGCTGTCGAATGGCTCGCACACGCTGACCGCGAAGGCGTTCGACGCGGCGGGCAACACCACGACGTCGAGCCCGGTCACGTTCACGATCGACAACGCCGCCGCGGCGGTCGAGCGCATCGTCAACGGCACGTTCGAATCGGGCAAGACGGGTTGGACCGCGACTTCGGGCGTCATCACCAAGAACAGCAGTGTCGCCGCGCACGGCGGGGTCTGGAAGGCGTGGCTCAACGGCTACGGCTCCGCGAACACGGAGACCGCGTACCAGTCGGTCGCGATCCCCTCGACCGCGACGCAGGCGACGCTGAGCTTCTGGCTCGACGTCATCACCTCGGAAACAACGACGACGACCGCCTGGGACAATCTCACGATCGAGATCCGCAATTCGAGCAACACCGTGCTTGCGACACTCGGGAGCTACTCGAACCTCAACGGGCCGGGCGGCTATACGCAGAAGTCGTTCGACGTGCTCGCCTGGAAGGGCCAGACGGTCCGCGTCTACTTCAAGGGCGTCGAAGGCTCCTCCGTCGCGACCTCGTTCATCGTCGACGACGTATCCCTCACGACACGCTGAGGCGGGCCATCCGCGGCCGGCGCATCCCCTGGCCGGCCGCGCAAGGCTGCCTCGCTACGATCGCGACGGCAGCCCCATGATGCGGCGCAGGAACGGCACCGTGATGCGCCGCTGCTCGGCGAGGCTGTGGCGATCGAGCCGGTCGAGCAGCTCGAGCAGCGCGCCGAGATCGCGCGGATAGCGCCGGAACAGGAACTCGAGCACGGGGGCCTCGAGCTCGAAGCCGCGCTGCGACGCGCGCGCCTTCAGCACCTCGCGCCGCTCG
>DATLNY010000212.1:0-4556 GCA_035536495.1 Candidatus Saccharimonadia bacterium
GGCTCGATGATCGTGCTGATGGTGCTGATCGTCGTCTCCGCGCTGTTCTGGGGCCTGTACGAGCAGACCTACGGCACCTGGGTCGCGTTCACCGAGCGCGGCATGACGAAGGACCTGTTCCCGGCATTCGTGCGCGAGACCAGCACGCAGTCGCAGCTGCCGTGGTCGCTGTTCTCGCTGGTCGTGATCCCGATCGGCTTCCTGCTCGCGATGCGCGCGGCCGAGCGCGATCCGCGCGCGGCGTTCGCTCGCGTGATGCCGCCCGTCGCGCTCGCGCTCGTGCTCGTATTCCTGCTGCACGACATCCTGATCGTGCCGCAGACGGCCGGATCGCTGACGTTCCTCGGCGCGCTGTTCGTCGTGCTGCTGACGCCGGTGTTCGCGTGGCTCTGGCCGCTGCTCGACCGCAAGGGCATGAACCCGAGCGCGGTCGCGAAGTTCGGCCTCGGGCTCGTGTTCGCGGGGCTGTCGATGGGGATCCTCGCGTACGCGACGACTCAAGCTGCGCCGGGCGTGCTCGTCAGCGTCTGGTGGCTCGTGCTCGCCTACCTCGTGCTCGAGCTCGGCGAGATGGTGCTCTCGCCGATCGGTCTCTCGGCCGTGACGACGCTGTCGGTGCCGAAGGTCGTCGGGCTGATGATGGGCGCGTGGTTCCTGTTCTCGGCATTCGGCGAGATGATCGCGGGAAGGCTCGCGACGCGCGCGTCGATCGAGCCGCTGCCCGACGGCACGTACGATCTCGCGCAGTCGCTCGCGGTCTACGGGAAGTTCTTCACCGAGATGCTGTGGCTCGGCGTCGGGACCGGCGTCGTGCTGATCGTGCTGTCGCCGTTCTTCACGCGACTGACGCGCGCGAAACCGGTCTGACCGGGAAGCGGGGCGCGCAGGCGCGCCCCGCTCGCGACATCAGGGCGTCTGCGTGCCGGCGACCGGCGCGGCCGCCTTCTCGCCCTTGCCGATGTGCTTTTCGAAGAACGCGAGCATCTTCGTGTAGAGCTCGCGGTTGTTCGCTTCCTTGAAGAAGCCGTGGCCCTCGTAGTCCTTCGCGAGCCACTCGTGCTCCTTGCCGGCGCGCGCGAGCGCGTCGCGCAGCGCCTTCGAATGGTCCGGATGCGCGCGCACGTCGTCCATGCCGACGACGATGAAGATCGGCGCCTTGATGCGGTCGACGAGATGGGTCGGCGAGCGCGCCTTCAAGTTTTCCTTGCCGCCGCCGAGCGCCTCCTTGAGGTAATTGACGCCGGAATCGCGATCGGGGATGTCGCCGCGCGTGTACATCATGCCCATGTCGTAGACGCCGACGTATCCAACCGCGCAGCGGTAGAGGTCGGGCTCCTTCGCGACGCCCATCGCCGCGGCGTACGCGCCGTAGCTCGCGCCGTAGATGCAGATGCGGTCCTTGTCGGCGATGCCCTGCGCGATCGCCCAGCGCGTCGCATCGGTGAGATCGTCCTGCATCGTGCCGCCCCACTGCTGGAAGCCGAGCCGGCGGAACGAACGGCCGTAGTTGCCCGAGCCACGGAAGTTGACCTGCAGCACCGCGTAGCCGCGATTCGCGAACAGCTGCACTTCCGAGTTGAACCCCCAGTCGTCGAACGGTCCGAACGGGCCGCCGTGCGGGTTGACGATCAGCGGCAACCCCTTGCCGTCGGAATCCGGCGGCAGCGTGAGGTAGCCGTGGATCGGCGTGCCGTCGCGCGCGACGTAGCGGATCGGCTTCATCTCCGCCATCTGGTCGGGGTCGATCCACTGGCGCCCGGCGAGCAGGAACGTCGCCTTGCTCGACGCGCGGTCGAACAGGTAGAAGCTGCCGGGATTGCGGTCACTCGACACCGAGAACACGACGAGCTTGCCGTCGTCGCTGAAGCTGCGCAGCGAAACCCACTCGCCGGGGAAATTCGGCATCAGCGTGCGCAGCAGGGCGATTTCCTCGGCCTGCTTGTCGAGGACCCGCAACGCCGGCGTGCCGTCCATGAACACGACGCCGACCGGTCCGATGCCGCGGCGGTCGTAGACGAGCCGCAGCGGATCGACGACGTCGTCGCGCGCCACGAGCTTGCGCTCACCCGTCGCGGGATCCCACTCGTAGATCGCGTCGGGGCCCGACTTTTCCTCGGAGCGCACATAGCCGCGCTTGCCGTCGGCCGTCAGCCCGATCGCGTACATCGCGACGCCGCTCTCGGCCTCGTCGTTGACGAGCCGCCACTGCGCGCCGTTGTCGGCGCGATAGAACAGCTTGACGCGATTGTCGATGCCCGCGCCCATCGCGAAGCGGACCTGGCCCGTGCGGTCGGTCGCGTAGAACGCGTTCAACACCGGCGCGCGCGCGAGTAGCGAGCGCCGGCCGGTGTAGACATCGAGCCGCTCGATGCGCGGATACGTGCCCTCGTCGTTGCCCATCGGATAGACCGACACGAGCACGTGCCGGTCGTCGTCGATCAGCGTGTCGACCAGCGCGGCGCCTTCCCAGCGCTTTCTGCGCTTCATCGCGTCGTCTGAACCGGCGCGGCCGCCGACGAGCAGCTCCTGCTTCTTCCCGTTCCAGTTGGTCGCGTAGATCTCGCCGTTGCTGCGCGGATTCGACAGCGACCCGTCCTTCTCGGCGATCGTCGCGAGGACACGCTCGTCGTTGACCCAGTGGAAATCGTTGACGAGGGTCCGGCCCGCGAGCTTGAGCGTCCCGGTCACGGCGAGGTCGGCGCGGCGCATGATGACGAGCGCGCCGGAATCCTCGCTCGCCATCACGGTCGCCGCGAGGTATTCGCCGGTCGGCGACACCTTCACGTCGAGGAAGCTCTCGCGCTTGATGAAATCGTCGAGCGGGAGCTCCGCGCGTGCGGACGCGGGATCCGCCGCCAGCAGCGCTGCGGTCATCAGAAGAATACGCATTGGGTCTTTCCCCGTGAGTTGATCCAGGCGACGAACGTGCCCCGCCCGCCGCCGCGCGCCCCCGGCACGCCCGCGGATTCTACTTCGCGACGCGACCGTAGCGGTCCTCGAGCCGCACGATGTCGTCCTCGCCGAAGTAGTCGCCGCACTGCACCTCGATCAGCGCGATGTCGGCGTCGGTCGGGTTCTCGAGGCGATGCAGCGTTTCCATCGGGATGTACGTCGACTCGTTGCGCTGGAGCAGGAACTCGCGATCGCCGACGCGCACCTTCGCGGTGCCGGTGACGACGGTCCAGTGCTCGCTGCGGCGATGGTGCAGCTGCAGCGACAGGACCTGCCCGGGCTTCACGACGAGGCGCTTGACCTTGCAGTCGTCGGCATCCTCGAGCACGGTATAGCTGCCCCAGGGCCGATGGACGGTGACGTGGTGCTCGGCGGCGGAGTGCTCGAGCTCGCGCAGCGCCTCGACCACGCGCTTGACGTCCTGCGCCGCGTCGCGGTGCGCGACGAGCACCGCGTCGGCCGTTTCGATGATCGTGAGGTCCGAGACGCCGACGGCAGCGACCGTGCGGCCTTCGGCCTGCACGTAGCAGTCGCGTGAATTGACCATGATCGCGTTGCCGACCGTGCGGTTGCCCTGCGCATCGACCCCGGTCTGCTCGCTGATCGCGATCCACGAGCCGATGTCGCTCCAGTCGAACTGCGCGGGCACGACCGCACGCTGGCGCGCGCGCTCCATGATCGCGTAGTCGATCGAGATGTCCGGCATCGCGAGGAACTCGGCGCGCGCGTAGTCGAGCGTGTCGCCGGCGAACCGGCTCGCGTCGTGGCACGCGCGCGCCGCGGCGAGCACGTCGGGACAGGTGCTCGCGGCGGCCGCGAGCAGCGTCCCCGCGCGGAAGCAGAACATCCCCGAATTCCACGCGTACTCGCCGCTCGCGAGGTAACCGAGCGCGGTCTCGAGGTCGGGCTTCTCGACGAAGCGCGCGATCTCGTGGCCGTGCGGGACGATCGGCGCGCCGCGCTGGATGTAGCCATAACCGGTCTCGGCGCGCGTCGGCGCGACGCCGAACGTGACGAGCCAGTCGCGCTCGGCGAGCGTGCGCGCATCGGCGACGGCGCGCGCGAACGCGGCGCGGTCGACGATGAGGTGGTCGGCGGGGAGCACGAGCAGCACGGCCTCGGGGCCCATCGTCGCGGCGACGTGCAGCGCGGCGAGCACGACCGCCGGTGCGGTGTTGCGACCTGCCGGCTCGAGCAGGTAGTGATGGCGATGCGCGGTCGTGGGCGCTGCGCGCGCGTATTCGTCGCGCGTGATGAACTGGTAGTCGCGGCCCGTGACGGTCACGATCGGCGCGGCGGGATCCGCGACGCCGAGCGCGCGCAGCACGGTCTTGCCGAGCAGCGACTCGCCGTCGGGGAAGCGGATGAACGGCTTCGGGTACGCGCGCCGCGACACCGGCCACAGCCGCGTTCCTGCACCGCCGGACAAGATCACTGGCACCAGCATGTCGACCTCACTGCGCGGGCGGGCATCTGCCCCGTCCCCGGGATGGATGGAAACCGGCTCACCGCGCGCGCGCCGCGGCGATTTCGGCGATGCACCGCGCGACGCCGCCGCGCCAGTGCGGCATCGAGAGCCCGAACGAGCGCTCGACCCGGGTGCA
>DATLNY010000213.1:0-2912 GCA_035536495.1 Candidatus Saccharimonadia bacterium
CCGGGCTCGCCCGGCAGCCTCCCGGCCGCTTCGTTGAGCCAGAGGATGCGGCCGTCCGGGCCGGTCACGACGAGGGCTTCGTCGAGGGCGGCGAACGCGGTTCCGATCCAGCCGCGCATGTCCGGCAGCGCGTCAGCCACGGCCGTCGAGCCTCGAATCGAGGATGCGTGCGCAGTCAAAGCGAACCCGGGGCCTCATGACCACGATTCCGTCGTTCGCGCGCCCCCCGATAGATTGCCAGCTTTCGTCACGAAGCGCCGCGATGCCAGCCCGAAAAGTCGGTGCGCGGCCCTGCGGTAACATCGCGTTCATGAAACCAGCCGGTGCGGCACGATGATCGACGCAGGCGAGGCGCTCGCGCGGCTGCGCGAGGGCAACACGCGCTTCCGCTCCGACATCCGCAGCGGCGACACGCTCGCGAGCGAGTCGCGCCGGCGCGCGGTCGCCGCAGCGCAGGCGCCGTTCGCGATCATCCTCGGATGCAGCGATTCGCGCGTGCCGGCCGAGATCGTGTTCGACCAGGGTCTCGGCGACCTGTTCGTGATCCGCGTCGCCGGCAACATCGTCGCGCCGTCGCAGGTCGCGAGCGTGGAGTTCGCGGCCGAGCGCTACGCGACGCGGCTCGTCGTCGTGCTCGGGCACTCGCAGTGCGGCGCGATCCTCGCGACGCTCGAGGAGCTCGCGCGTCCCGCCGCGGCGCAGTCGCGCAGCCTGCGATCGATCGTCGACCGCGTGCGGCCGTCGGTCGAGGGATTGCTCGCGACCGAGCTCGGCGACGATCCCGAGGCGCTCGTGACGCATGCCGTTCGCGCGAACATCCGCGCCTCGGCCGATCATCTTCGGCACGGCTCCGAAGTGCTCGAGCAGCTCATCCAGAACCATGGGCTGCGCGTCGTCGGCGCGGAGTATTCGCTCGAGAGCGGCGAGGTCGAGTTCTTCGACGGCGTCCCCGAGGCGGCTCGCGCGTTGCGATAGCGAACGGCGCGAACGTCCGGTTCCGGACGCGTGTCTGCCCCGACACGCGAACGGGTGCGGCAAACGACTGATTCAGCTCGCGATAGTTTCGTGCTCGACGCGTGGTCCAGCGGTTGCTTTGACCGGCACGGGAAACCCCGCCGGAGCGACGCCATGATCGTGCGCGACATCCGCTACGCCTTTCGCAGCCTGACGGTGCGCCACAACCGCGCGTTCACGCTCGCGACCGTGCTGACGTTCGCGCTCGGCATCGGGGCTGCGACCGCGATCTTCAGCATCGTCCATGCGGTGCTGCTCGCGCCGCTGCCTTACGGCACGGCCGATCGCGTCGTGCACGTCGTCGGGCGCAACGTTTCGCGCGGGCTGCCGGAATTCTCGGTGTCGACACCCGATTTCCTGTCCTGGCGCGAGCGCACGAAAAGCTTCGAGTCGATCGCGGCGTTGAGCGGCGAAGGCGTCAACCTCGGCGCCGCGGGACGCTTCGAACGCGTCGAAGGCGTGCGCGCGTCCGCGTCGCTGTGGGACGTGCTCGAAATGCCGCTCGTCGCCGGTCGCGCGTTCACGCCAGCCGAGGACACGCTCGGCGGCGCGCCCGTCGTGATCCTCGGCGAGGGCATCTGGCGCACGCGCTTCGGCGCCGATCCTGCGCTGGTGGGCCGTGCGATCACGGTCAACGGCGCGAGCCACACCGTCGTCGGCATCGCACCGC
This sequence comes from Candidatus Saccharimonadia bacterium, assembly GCA_035536495.1. Lineage (GTDB taxonomy): Bacteria > Pseudomonadota > Gammaproteobacteria > Xanthomonadales > Ahniellaceae > DATLNY01. The sequence goes on from DATLNY010000213.1 coordinate 1,685, forward strand.
AGGACGTCGGGTTCTCGACCGCGATCGCGGCATGGCTGCCGCTCGCGCCCGATCCCGAGACGTACGGCCGCGGCGACCGCCGGCTCGAAGTCGTCGCGCGACTCGCTCCCGGCGTCACGCTCGCGCAGGCGCAGGCGGAGCTCGATGCGGTGAGCACGGCGCTCGCAACCGAGTTCCCCGACACGAACCTCGGGTGGGACGGTGCGATCGAGTCGTCGCGCGCGTGGATCGTCGGCGAGGAGGCCCGCCAGCGGCTGCTCGTGTTGCTCGCGGCGGTCGTCGTGCTGATGCTCGTCGCGTGCACGAACGTCGCGAACCTTCAGATCGCGCGTGCGGCGGCCCGCCAGCGCGAAATGGGGGTGCGCCAGGCGCTTGGCGCCGCGCGCGGGCGCCTCGTCGCCCAGATGATCACCGAGAACGCGTTGCTCGCGGGGATCGGCGGCGTGCTCGGGCTCGCGCTCGCGTACGCGGCGCTGCAGGCGGCGATCGCCGTGTTGCCGCCGACGACGCCGCGCCTCGCCGCGTTCGCGCTCGACTGGCGCGCGGCATTGATCGCGGTTTCGGTCGCGGCGGCGACCGCGATCGCGTTCGGCCTGCTGCCTGCGCTCGCCGCGATGCGCACGCAGCTCGCCGCGGTGCTCCAGCAGATGGGCCGGTCGTCGGTCGACGGCCAGCGCGGGCCGCTGCGCGAGATCCTCGTCGTCGTGCAGTTCACGCTCGCGACGGTGCTCGTCGTCGCCGCCGCGCTGCTCGCGCAGCACCTCGACCGCCTGCAACGCACCTCGCTCGGATTCCGCGCCGACCAGCTGCTCGTCGCGCGGATGACGCTGCCGCAGGAGAGCGAGAACATCGACCTCACGCCGCATCTCGCGCTCTACGACCGGCTGCTCGCGGAGATCCGCGGGATTCCCGGCGTGCGCTCGGTCGGCATCACGAGCGAGATCCCGCTCGGCGAGTTCGACACGAGCATGATGGTCGCGCCCGGCGCCGGCACCGCGCTGACGTACGAGCACGAGAGCGTCCAGGCGCGGTGGCGCGTCGTCTCGTCGGACTACCTCGCGGCGCTCGGCGTGCCGCTGCTGCGCGGCCGCGCGTTCGCCGCCGGGAACGCACCGTCGCGCTCGATGATCCTGTCGGAAGGGCTCGCGAAGCGATTGTTCCCGAACGGCGACGCGGTCGGCCAGACGGTCCGGCTCGGCAACGGGCAGGTGCGGAACATCGTCGGGAT
>DATLNY010000214.1:0-4903 GCA_035536495.1 Candidatus Saccharimonadia bacterium
GCGCTCTCGCAGCTGCCGGCCGAGCGCTCGATCCCCGCGCTGACCGCGCTCGTCGAGAGCAACCGACCGCGCGCGATCCGCAAGGAAGCGATGTTCTGGCTCGCGCAGCACGACAGCGACGAGGCGTTCGCGGTGTTCGACCGCATCTTCGGCAAGTAGCCCGCACGGGCCGCGCGGCGTTCGCGCAACGCTGCACCGTCCGCCGCGCCGGCCCGTCGCTTCGCCGCAAGTGACGCAACCCTCGTGACCCCCGGCACATCTGAGTCGGGGAACGGGCGCGCACGCTAGCTGCGCACGTCGTCGAACGGCCAGGAACCGAAATGGACATCACGCGCGCCTCGCTCAGGAACCCCGCCGCGGTCGCAGCAGGCGTCGCGCTCATCGCGCTGTTCGGCTTCACCGCGATGCGCGAGCTGCCGCTGCAGCTGTTCCCCGACATCGACCGGCCGCAGATGTCGGTCGTGACGAACTGGCGCGCGGCTTCGCCCCACGAGATCGAGTCCGAGATCCTCGAGCCGCAGGAGGAAGTGCTGCAGGGCCTCGCGGGCCTCGAGCAGATGGACGCGAACGCGAATCCCGGCGGCAGCTGGGTCAACCTGACGTTCGCGGTCGGCACCGACATGAAGCAGACGATGGTCGACGTCATCGGCCGCCTGAATCGCCTGCCGCCGCTGCCGGCCGACGCGAACCCGCCGATCGTGCAGTTGAACAGCGAGGACGCGAACCAGAACCTCACGTGGTTCTTCGTGCAGCTGATGCCCGGCACGCCGGGCGAGATCGCCGACTATTTCCGCTTCGTCAACGACACCGTCAAGCCGCGGCTCGAGGCCGTGCCCGGCGTCGCGCGCGTCGAGGTCAACGGCGCGCAGCCCGAAGAGCTCTCGATCGACCTCGACGTGCGCAAGGCCGCCGACTACGGCATCACGATCCCGCAACTCGCGCAGCAGGCCGCGCGCTCGACCGACGTCTCGGGCGGATTCGTCGACGTCGGACGGCGCCAGTACACGCTGCGATTCGCGGGCCGCTACGAGCCCGAGGATCTCGGCGAGATGATCCTCGCGTGGCGCGACGGCCGCCCGGTGCGCCTGTCCGACGTCGCGACGATCACGGTCAGGCGGCCGCAACGGACGTTCCTGACGTACCAGAACGGCAACCCCGCGCTCGGAATGCGCATCGTGCGCGAGTCCGGCGCGAACGTGCTCGCGACGCTCGACGAGGTCAAGAAGGTCGTCGGCGAGCTGCGCGAGGGCGTGCTGAAGGAGAAGGGGCTCGGCATCGAGCAGTCGTTCGACTCGGGCCTCTTCATCGACCGCGCGGTCAGCCTGCTGACGGGCAACCTGCTCGCGGGCATCTTCCTCGCGGTCGGCTGCCTGTGGTGGTTCCTGCGCGACGCGCGCGCGACCGCGCTGATCGCGAGCGCGATCCCGATCTCGCTGCTCGCGACGTTCATCGTGCTCGAGCTCGCGGGGCGCAGCCTCAACGTGATTTCCCTCGCCGGCCTCGCGTTCGCGGTCGGCATGGTCATGGACGCGGCGATCGTCGTTGCCGAAAACATCGTGCGCCTCAAGGAAGGGGGCACGACTCCCCAGGATGCCGCGCTCAACGGTACGCGGCAGGTCGTCGGCGCGCTGTTCGCGTCGACCGTCACGACGATCGCCGTGTTCCTTCCCGTGCTGTTCCTCGAGGACGTCGAGGGCCAGCTGTTCGGCGACCTCGCGCTGACGATCGCGATCGCGGTCGCGATCTCGATGCTCGTCGCCGTCACCGTGCTGCCCGCGGCCGCGGGCGGCTGGCTCAAGGCGAAGAAGCTCACTGCGCAATCCGAGCACTCGTGGCCGCGCGTGACGCGCTTCATCATGGACGCGACGCGCACGCGCGCGCGCCAGCTCGCGCTCGTCGCGGGCCTCGTCGCGGGACCGCTCGCGCTGACGTGGCTCATCGCGCCGCCGCTCGACTACCTGCCGCCGGTCAAGCGCGCGGCGATCGACGCGTACTTCCAGTTCCCGCCCGGCATGAACACCGAGACGATCGACCGCGAGATCGTGTCGGTCGTGCGCGAGCGCATGGCGCCGTACATGAGCGGTGCGAAGGAGCCGAAGCTCAGGAACTGGTACGTGCTCGTCTGGCCCGGCGGCGGCACGATCGGCGCGCGCGTCGTCGACGCGGACCGCATCGGCGAGCTCGAGAAGATCGTGCGCGACGAGATCGTCGTCGGCTTCCCCGACACGCGCGCGTTCGCGACGGAAGGCGAGCTGTTCGGCGGCTTCGGCGGCGGCGCGCGCGCGATCCAGATCCACGTGCAGTCGGGCGACACCGTCCGGCTCAACGCTGCCGCGGAGGCGGGACGCACGCTGCTGACGAAGGAGTTCCCCGGCGCGAACGTCAACACGTTTCCCAACACCGATGCTGCGGCGCCCGAGCTGCGCGTCTCGCCGAACGACCGCCGGCTCGCCGAAGGCGGCTGGACGCGGCCCGAGCTCGGCACGGTCGTGCGCACGCTCGGCGACGGCACGTGGCTCGGCGAGTACTTCGACGGCGACCAGCGCATGGACATCATCCTGCGCGGCGAAGGCTGGGCGACGCCCGAGGAGCTCGCGCAGATCCCGGTTGCGACGACGAACGGCAGCGTGCTGCCGCTCGGCGAGCTGGCGTCGTTCGAGACGTTCACGAGCGCGTCGCAGGTGCGGCGCGTCGATCGCCGCCGCACGGTGACGCTGACGATCGATCCGCCCGCGACGCTGTCGCTCGAGGAGGCGCTGTCGGTCGTCAACGGCAAGGTACTGCCGGAGCTTCGCAAGCAGCTGCCCGCAGATGCGACGATTCGCGTTTCCGGCAGCGCCGACCAGCTCGAGAAGATCGTCGGCACGATGGGTCGGAACTTCGCGCTCGCGCTGCTCGTGCTGTTCCTGCTGATGGGCGCGATGTTCAAGTCGCTGAAGGATTCGGCGCTCGTGATGGCGTCGCTGCCGCTCGCCGTGCTCGGCGGCGTGCTCGGGTTGCGCGCGCTCGGCCTGTTCGCGTTCCAGCCGCTCGACCTCTTGTCGATGATCGGCTTCATCATGCTGCTCGGCATGGTCGTCAACAACGCGATCCTGCTGATCGTGCAGGCGCGCGCGGCGCAATCCGAAGGGCTCGCGCTGGTCCCGGCGATCGAGCAGGCGCTGTCGCAACGGCTGCGGCCGATCTTCATCGGCGCCCTGACCGGCGTCGTCGGCGCACTGCCGCTCGCGGTCAGCCCCGGGCCCGGTGCCGTGATCTACCGCGGGCTCGCGGCCGTGACGGTCGGCGGCGTCGGCTTCTCGCTCGTGTTCACGGCGCTGCTGATCCCCGCGGCGCTGCGGCTGCTCGAGGAGCACCGCCGCGCGAAGCCCGCGAAGGCGACCGAGTACGAGCCGCTGAGGACCGCGGCGTGAGGATTGACGCCGCCCCATCGAAGCCGTCATCCCGACGCAAGTCGGGACCCAGCGCCTTCGCGCTCCACAGTCACTGGATCCCGGCCTTCGCCGGGATGACGCCTCGAGTGAGGTCCGCCGGGATGACGCCCCAAGTGAGGAACACGCCATGCGCATGAAGCCCACGATTGCCGCCGCCGCCATTGCCATCGCGATCGGCGTATTCGCACTTCGTCCCGATACGACGAACGCGCAGCAAGCCGCCGCAAAGCCACAAGGCCCCCCGCCCGCGCCGGTCGAAGTCGCGGAAGCCGCAACCTCCGAGATCGCGGCAGTGCAGTGGGTGCCCGGCAGCGTCATGGCGCGCGACGACGCGCGCATCGCGAGCGAGCTTGCCGGACGGATCGTCGCAGTCGCGGACGTCGGCGAGCGGATCGAGAAGGGCGACGTCATCGCGCGACTAGACGACGAGGCGCTGCGGCTCGCCGTGCGCGAGGCCGAGTCCTCGCTGAGCCGCATCGACGCGCAGCGCGGCTACCAGGCGCGCCAGCTCGAGCGCCTGACGCAGCTGAAGTCGCGGTCGAGCATCGCCGAGACGCAGCTCGACGAAGCGCGCAGCCAGCACGACATGCTCGCGCACGATCGCGCGCGCGCCGCGGTCGCCGTCGAGGAGTCGAAGCGACGCGTGCGCGAGGCGACGATCCGCGCGCCGTTCACCGGCATCGTCGCCGCGCGAGAAACGCAGCTCGGCGAATACATCCAGCCCGGCGCGACGGTCGTGCGGCTCGTCAACACCGAGCGGCTCGAGGTCCGCGCGCAGGCGCCGGTTTCGCTCGGTGCGACGCTGCGCGCCGGCGACGCCGTCACGCTGAGGGACGGTGCACGCTCCGACGCCGAGCAGATCCGTGCCGTCGTCCCGGTGGGAGACGCGCAATCCCGCCAGCTCGAAGTGCGCATCGCGGTCGACGACTCGACCTGGCCCGTCGGCGCCGCGATCGAGGTCGCGCTGCCGATCGGCTCGACCGCCTCGGTCGTCGCGGTGCCACGCGACGCGCTGATCCTGCGCGGCCGCGAGACGTTCGTGTTCAAGGTCGGCGCCGACAACAAGGCCGAGCGTGTCAGCGTCGAGACCGGCAGCGCGGACGGCGCGATGGTCGAGGTCAAGGGCGCGATCGTCGCAGGCGACCGGCTCGTCGTGCGCGGCGCGGAACGGTTGCAGCAGGGCCAGGCGCTCGAGATCCGGACCGCGCGCGCCGAGGCGACGCCCGAGATCGCGCGCTCCGAGCCCTGACGGATTCAGCGCTCCCCTCTCCCTCCGGGAGAGGGGCACGACGTCAGCGCATCACGGGTTTTCGACCCCGTCGGAGAACACGCGATCGATGCTGCCGGCATCGCGCTCCACAGCTCCAAGATCGAAGGGCGCCGCGCCGCGCGGCCGGCCGAGGATGTCGTCGCCCGGCATGTTCGCGGCATCGGCCGCGCCGATGCCGGCGCCGTTCGATGCGGGCGTC
>DATLNY010000215.1:0-3378 GCA_035536495.1 Candidatus Saccharimonadia bacterium
GACCGACGCCGGCGACGAGTGAGCGAGTAGCCGGACGGCGCGCTCGCGCGCGCCGTCCGATATCGCGCCCGCGGTGACAACGACGCGGGTGCCCGGCTCGTCCGCCCGACGAGCGGGCCCGGCGACGCGAACGATGCAATAGTCGAGGCTCGTTCCTCGCGCCACAGCCATGTCGGAAAATCCACGAATTGCCGTAGTCGGGGGCGGCCCGGCCGGGCTCATGGCGGCCGAGGCGGCGATCGCGGCCGGCGCCGCGGTCGATCTGTACGAAAGCCGCGGATCGGTCGGGCGCAAACTGCTGATCGCGGGCCGCGGTGGCCTGAACCTCACGCACGCCGAGCCGTTCGACCGCTTCGTCATGCGCTACGGCGAGCGCGCGCGGATCGTCGCCGGGTGGCTGCGCGAATTCGACGCCGGCGCGTTGCGCGACTGGGCTCGCGGGCTCGGGATCGAGACGTTCGTCGGCTCGTCGGGACGCGTGTTTCCCGCGGATCTCAAGTCCGCTCCGCTGCTGCGCCACTGGGTCACGCGCCTGCGGGCGCAGGGCGTGCGCTTCCATGTGCGGCACCGATGGACCGGCTGCTCTGCCGACGGCGCGTTGCGATTCGAAGGCGACGACGGCGAGGGGCTGCGCCCCGACGCGACCGTGCTCGCGCTCGGCGGCGCTAGCTGGCCGCAGCTCGGATCCGATGGCGCATGGGTTTCGTGGCTGCAGGACCGTGGCGTTGGCGTCGCGCCGCTGGAACCTTCCAATTGCGGATTCGACGCGGCGTGGAGCCCGCACTTCGCCGCCCGCCACGCCGGACACCCGCTCAAGTCGATCGCAGCGTCCGTTGCGGGCGAGACCGCGCCGGCGCTGCAGGGCGAGTGCGTCGTCACCGCGACCGGTGTCGAAGGACAGCTCGTCTACGCGCTGTCGGCGCGGCTGCGCGACGCGATCGCGCGCGACGGCACCGCGACGCTCGTGCTCGACCTGGCGCCCGGTCGCAGCAGGGACCAGATCGCGATCCAGCTCGCCGGGCCGCGCGGCAGCCGGTCGCGCAGCGAGCACTGGCGCCGGCGCGTGCATATCGACGGCGCGAAGGCCGGTTTGTTGCTCGAGCACCTGCCGAAGGACGCGTGGGACGACGGCGCGCGCGTCGCGGCAACGATCAAGTCCTTGCCGCTGACGCTGCTCCGGCCGCGGCCGATCGCCGAGGCGATCAGCTCCGCAGGCGGCATTCGTTTCGATGCACTTACCGACGACCTGATGCTTCGCGCCGTTCCAGGCTCGTTCTGTGCCGGCGAGATGCTCGACTGGGAAGCACCGACCGGCGGCTACCTGCTCGCTGCATGTTTCGCGAGTGGCCGCCGCGCGGGCGCAGCGGCCGCAAGATGGGCGCAGGAAGCGGTGAAAGAACACGAAGATGATTCTGCAAACGTTTGACTTTGCTTGTTATCGTTCGTGCTGATCGGCGGTACGCGGAGCGCGAGACGAGGCCGATGGCGAATCGGCGAGCGAGCATATGCATCGACGATGTACCCATTCGGTTCTCCATTCGTACCTGCCTGATCCGAGCGCCGTATGACCCGCGCCGCAGGCCGTTTTCGACGTGACGCTCGCGCCGCAGCCGCCGGAGGCCGACTGCTTCGCGCTCCACACTGTCGCATTGGATCGATGCAGATCGACATCGCGGACGGTCGCGTGCGCCTTGAGCGAATCCGCAACGAAGTTACGCAAATGCTCAACGCGCAGCCCTGGGCGAACGGGCATCATTCGGTTCCCCCGGATCGGAAAACCTCGACGATGCGCCAGCTGATCGCCTCGGTCCTGTTGCTGCTCGCTGCGCCTGCCGCAATCCCTGCCACGCCGAAACCAGCGCTGACGACCGTGGCGGAACGCTCCGGCTTCGTGAAGACAGGCCGTTACGACGAAGTCGTCGCGCTGTGCCGCGAATTCGAACGGGCCTACCCCGAGCGTGCGCGCTGCTTCGCGTTCGGCCGCACGCCCGAAGGCCGGCCGATGCTGGCGCTCGCGGTATCCGCAAGCGGCGCGCTGACGCCTGAGGCCGCACGCGAGCGGCGCGTCCCGGTGCTGTTGTTCCAGGGCGGCATCCACGCGGGCGAGATCGACGGCAAGGACGCAGGCTTCCTCGCGTTGCGCGAGATGCTCGAGGGCAAGGCCGCGCCGCGCGCGCTCGACGGGATCACGGTGCTGTTCGTGCCGGTGTTCAACGTCGACGGCCACGAGCGCTTCGGGCGCTGGAACCGCCCGAACCAGCGCGGCCCCGAGGAGATGGGCTGGCGCGTGACCTCGCAGAACCTCAATCTCAACCGCGACTACGCCAAGGCCGATGCACCCGAGATGCAGGCGATGCTGCGGCTCATCGAGGCCTGGGACCCGATCGTCTACACCGACCTGCACGCGACCGACGGTGCACAGTTCGAGCACGACATCTCGATCCAGCTCGAGCCGCTCTACTCGGGCGACGATGCGCTGCGCGGCGCGGGGCTCGCGCTGCGTGACGCGCTCGTCGGGCAGCTCGCGAAGCAGGGATCGCTGCCGCTGCCGTTCTATCCGTCGTTCGTCGTCGGCGACGATCCGGCGTCGGGCTTCGAGGCCGGCGTGCCGGCGCCGCGGTTCTCGACCGGCTACATGCCGCTGCGCAACCGCTTCGCGATCCTCGTCGAGACGCACTCGTGGAAACCGTATCGCGAGCGCGTCGCGAGCACGCGCAACGTCATCGTCGATCTCGCGGGCCTTGCGGCCACCGACGGTGCGAAGTGGCTGGCGCTTGCCGCCGCCGCCGACGCGGGCGCGGCGAAGCTCGGTGGCGCGCAGTTGCCGCTCGACTACAAGGCGCAAGGCGAGCCGCGCACGATCGCGTTCCGCGGCTATGCCTACACGCGTACGCCGTCCGAGGTTTCCGGCGCGCTGATGACGCGCTACGACGAGCGCAAGCCCCAGGTCTGGAACATCCCGCTGCGCGACGACGTGCGTCCGAACACGCTCGTGGCGGCGCCCCGGGGTGGCTACGTCGTGCCCGCGGCGCACGCCATGCGCATCGGGCCGCGGCTCGCTGCGCATGGCATCGCGTTCCACGCGCTCGAGTCGGCGGCCGACGCCGAAGTCGAGGCGTTCCACGCGAGCAAGGCGACGTTCGAGACCGCCTCGTTCGAGAACCGGCAGCGATTGACGGTCGAGGGCGCATGGCAGGCCGAGCGGCGCGTGCTCGTGGCCGGCTCGCTGTTCGTGCCGATCGCGCAGCCGAAGGCGCGGCTCGTCGTCGCGCTGCTCGAGCCGACGTCGGGCGATTCGTATGCGGCGTGGGGTGAATTCAACGCGCATTTCGAGCGCAAGGAATACATGGAGGACTACGTGTCCGAATCGGTCGCGCG
>DATLNY010000216.1:0-2021 GCA_035536495.1 Candidatus Saccharimonadia bacterium
GCCGCGACAGCTGGAGGATGTTCTCGACGATCGAGTTCATGCGCGTGCACTGCGACCGGATGATGTCGAGCAGGCGCTGGTCGGCCTCGGGCAGCGCGGTCGATTCCGCGAGCAGCTGCGCGGAGTGGCTGATCGCCGCGAGCGGATTGCGGACCTCGTGCGCGACGCTCGCGGACAGCCGGCCGAGGGAGCTCAACGTCAGCTGCTCCGCCTGACGCGACAACAGCGACGTGTCGTCGAGGAAGATCAGCACGCGTCCGACGTCACCCTGGGCGAGGCCCGCGAATCGCGGGATCACCTCGGGCATGCCCTCCGCCAGCGAAACCGGCATCGAGTCGGATCGACGCGCGTTGCGCCACTGGTAGATCCGCCGCGACAGCTCGGGGGCGACGTCGCTCAGGTCGGTACGGGTCGGCGACGGATTGCCGAGCAGTTGCCATGCCGACTCGTTGATCCGGTGGATGTGGTTGTTCGCGTCGACGACGATGACGCCCGTCCCCATGCGGCGAATGATGAGATCGTTGAGCTGCGTGAGGTTCTCGAGGTCGATCTCGCGCTGCTCGGCGATCTCGGAGGTCTCGGTCACGTAGCGGCGCATGATCTGCCCGAGCACGGTCGCCGCGAGGTAGCCCAGGGCGAACAGCGAGCCCTCCATCCACGCATCGACCGCGCGGCCGGAGAAACCGAATGCGCAGATGACCGCGGCCGCGGCGATCCCGGAGAACAGGAACGCGGCACGGGCCGGCAGGAGGATCGCGCCGCAGCTGACGTTGACGAGGAGGAGCGCCGCGATCTGCGCGTCGAATCCGCTGATCGCGAAGATTGCGGTGACCGCGGCGAGCACGTCGAGCAGCAGGCCGAGCAGCACGAGGAGCCGCGCGTCCCCCCGCGCATGGCGGCCGATCGCGAACAGCGCGAGCGCACCGGTCAGGTAGACGAGCGCGCCGATCCGCCCCATCGTCGGCGACACCATGCTCGCGAATCGCTCGCCCGCTGCCGACAGGCACAGCGCTGCGAGCGCGGTCGCCTCGAGCACGCGATAGAGGTCGAAGAAGTAGCGCTCGCGTCGCGTCAGCGCGTCGGCGCTGCTCGCCGCGTCGATTGCGATCGGTGCGTATGCCTTGGTGCGACTGGCCGTGGCGTTGTGCAATCCCGCGCCTCGCCTGCTTTGCCGGCGAAGTATATCGGCCCCGCCGGGGCGCGCCGCTTTTCTTTGCGTGCCCCGTCCGCGACAATGCGCGCCCGTCTCACATGCGTGCCGGCGCGCCCCGCTATTCCACGCGGACGGCCGGCAGTCGACATCGCGCAAGGACCCCCATGAACTTCCACGAATACCAGGCGAAGGAGCTCTTCGCCGAAGTCGGCATTCCGGTGCCGGCAGGACGCGCGGTTCGCGACGCCGAGGAGGCGTACGCCGCCGCGAAGGCGATCGGCGGCGACCAGTTCGTCGTCAAGGCGCAGATCCACGCGGGCGGCCGCGGCAAGGCCGGCGGCGTCAAGCTCGTCAGGACGCCCGAGGAGGCGCGCGACGCCGCCGCGAAGATGCTCGGCACGCAGATGACGACGTACCAGTCCGGCGGCCGCGCGCTGCCCGTGCACGAGGTGCTCGTCAGCGAGGCCACCGAGATCGAGAAGGAGCTCTACATCTCGGCGCTGGTCGATCGTTCGAGCAAGTCGATCACGTACATCGCGTCGGCGCGCGGCGGCGTCGACATCGAACAGGTCGCGCGCGAGACGCCCGACGAGATCGAGACGGTCACGATCGACTACGTGCAGCAGCTGCAGCCGTACCAATGCCGCAAGGCCGGCTTCGCGATGGGACTCAACACGAAGCAGGTCGGGCAGCTGACGAAGATCATGCAGGGCATGTACACGCTGTTCAACAAGTACGACCTGTCGCTGATCGAGCTCAACCCACTCGCGATCGTGCCCGGCGGCGACCTCGTCGCGCTCGACGGCAAGCTCAATTCCGACGACAACGCGACGTTCCGCCAGCCGAAGCTCGAGGCGATGCGCGACGT
>DATLNY010000217.1:0-9520 GCA_035536495.1 Candidatus Saccharimonadia bacterium
AGCCCGGCACGATCGAAGCGCTCGTCGACGCGATCGCGACCGAGATCGGCCCGGTCTCGATCCTCGTCAACAACGCCGGCATCACGCGCGACCAGCTCCTGCTGCGCATGAAGGAGGAGGACTGGCAGGCGATCCTCGACACGAACCTGAGCCCCGTGTTCCGCGCCTCGAAAGCCGTGCTGCGCGCGATGATGAAGGCGCGGCGCGGCCGCATCATCAACATCGCGTCGGTGATCGGCGTGACCGGCAACGCGGGCCAGGCCAACTACGCCGCCGCGAAGGCCGGCGTGATCGGCTTCACGAAGTCGCTCGCGCGCGAGGTCGGCTCGCGCGGCATCACCGCGAACGTCGTCGCGCCGGGTTTCATCGAGACCGACATGACGAAGGGCCTGCCCGAAGAGGCGCGCCAGCAGATGCTCGGCGACATTGCGCTCGGCCGGCTCGGCGCGCCGCAGGACGTCGCGAACGCCGTGCTGTTCCTCGCATCCCCGGCCGCGAGCTATGTCACGGGCGAGACGATCCACGTCAACGGCGGCATGTACATGCCTTGATCGCCCTTTTCCACTACAATGCGCGCCGCTATTGAATCCCCCGGGAGGGAATCGCACCCATGAGCAGCATCGAAGAACGCGTCAAGAAGATCGTCGTCGAGCAGTTGGGCGTCAAGGAAGACGAAGTCACGCCGAACGCGTCGTTCGTCGACGATCTCGGCGCGGACTCGCTCGATACGGTCGAGCTCGTGATGGCGCTCGAGGAAGAGTTCGAGTGCGAGATCCCGGACGAGGAAGCGGAAAAGATCACGACCGTGCAGGGCGCGATCGACTACATAAAGGCGCACGTCAACGCGTAAGGCGACGGCGGCCGGCGACACCCGGGACTGCGCCTGACCGGCGCAGTTCTCGTTTGTGGGACTCGAGAAAACGTACGCGCGGTCGAACGCGCAGCCGCAGGAGCGAGCATGAGCGCCAAGCGACGCGTCGTGGTGACCGGGTTGGGCATCGTCTCGCCGGTCGGAAACGACATCCCCACGGCATGGAAGAACGTCGTCGACGGCGTCAGCGGCATCGGGCCGATCACGCATTTCGACGCGAGCGGCTTCGCGACCCGCATCGCGGGCGAGGTCCGCAACTTCGAGGTCACGCAGTTCATCGCGCCGAAGGACATCAAGAAGATGGACACCTTCATCCATTACGGGATCGCCGCGTCGATCCAGGCGATGAAGGACTCCGGCCTCGAGGTCACCGAGAAGAACGCGCTGCGCATCGGCGCCGCGCTCGGCGCGGGCATCGGCGGCATCGGCGGCATCGAGAAGACGACGCAGGCGTACCTCGAGGGCGGGCCACGCAAGATCTCGCCGTTCTTCGTGCCGTCGACGATCATCAACATGCTGCCCGGGCAGCTCGCGATCACGCTCGGGCTCAAGGGCCCGAACTTCTCGGCCGTTTCTGCGTGCGCGACGGCGAAGCACAACATCGGGCTCGCGATGCGGCTGATCCAGTACGGCGACGCCGACGTCATGCTCGCGGGCGGCGCCGAGTGCTCGACCACGCCGACCTCGATCGGCGGCTTCAGCTCGTCGCGAGCGATGTCGACGCGCAACGACGAGCCGACCCGGGCGAGCCGGCCATGGGATCGCGACCGCGACGGCTTCGTGTTGTCCGACGGCGGCGGCACGCTCGTGCTCGAGGAATACGAGCATGCCCGCCACCGCGGCGCGCGGATCTACTGCGAGATCGCAGGCTTCGGCATGACCGACGACGCGTTCCACATGACCGCCCCGTCGGAGGACGGCAGCGGCGCTGCCGCGTGCATGCGCGCGGCGCTCGCCGACGCGCAGCTGCGCGCCGACCAGGTCGACTACATCAACGCGCACGCGACCTCGACGCCGCTCGGCGACCTCGGCGAGACGCTTGCGATCAAGGGCGCGTTCGGCGACCACGCCTACAAGGTCGCGGTGAGCTCGACCAAGTCGGTGACCGGCCACCTGCTCGGCGCGGCCGGCGCGGTCGAGTCGATCTTCAGCGTGCTCGCGCTGCACCACGGCGTGATCCCGCCGACGATCAACCTCGACAACCCGGGCGAGGGCTGCGACCTCGACTACGTTCCGAACACGGCACGCAAGCGGCCGCTGTCGGTCGCGCTGTCGAATTCGTTCGGGTTCGGCGGCACCAACGCGGCACTGCTGTTCCGCCGCATCTGAGGCACGGCACGCGCGCGCGACGCGGTTCCACGCCCGCGGCGCGCCGCACTCGCGTGGACGCGCAGGCGTGAGCTTCGTCGCGCAGGAGCTGCCGGGCCGCCACGACCTGCTCGCGCTCGCCGCCGCGCATCCCGGGCGTTTCCCCGCACTGCTCGAGAGTGCCGCCCCGAACGCGTCGGCGCGCAACGACATCCTGTTCGCGCTGCCGCGCGAGGCGATCGTCGCCGAGTCCGGTGAGGAATCCGTGGCGTTCCTCGCGCGCCTCGACGCGGCGTGGCACGCGGCGCGCACGCCGAGAGTCGGAACCGGCCTGCCGTTCCGCGGCGGATGGTGCGTGCTGCTGACGTACGAGCTCGCGCGCGAGTGCGAGCCGGGCCTGAGCCTGCCCGACCCGCCGGTGCGCATCCCGGTCGCGATCGCGCTGCGCTGTGCGGGTGGCGTTTCGTACGACCACTTGCGCGACGTCACGACCGTGCTGGTCGAGGACGCCGCTGCCGGCGAGCTTCCGGCGCTCGTCGCTGCGGTGCGCGCTGCGCGGCTCCCGATCGAAGCCCCGGCTTCGCGAGCGGCGAGCGAGGCGCTCGAGGAGGAACCCGAGGAGCAGTTCCTCGCCGGCGTCGCGCGCATCGGCGACTATCTCGCCGCGGGCGACGTGTTCCAGGTCAACCTGTCGCGGGCCTGGTCGGCGACGCTCGCCGGCGACGCCGACGCGGTCTCGGTGTACCGCGCGCTGCGGCATGCGAATCCCTCGCCGTACGCGGGCCTGTTCCGCTACGGGAACCTCGCCGTGCTGAGCTCGTCACCCGAACGGCTCGTCAGCGTCGCGGGGCACGAGGTCGCGACGCGGCCGATCGCCGGAACGCGACCGCGCGACGCGGGCGAGGACCACGCCGCGCGCGTGCGCGAGCTCGTCGGCCACCCGAAGGAGCGCGCCGAGCACGTCATGCTGATCGACCTCGAGCGCAACGATCTCGGGCGTGTCTGCATGCCGGGCAGCATCGAGGTCGACGAGCTGATGTCGGTCGAATCGTACGCGCACGTGCACCACATCGTATCGAACGTCCGCGGTCGCCTGCGGCCCGGCGCGACGCCGGGCGAGGTGATCCGCGCGGTGTTCCCCGGCGGCACGATCACGGGGTGTCCGAAGGTTCGCTGCATGCAGATCATCGCGGAGCTCGAGCAGGAGGGACGCGGCCCGTACACCGGCGCGCTCGGGTATCTCAACCGCGACGGCGACATGGACCTCAACATCCTCATCCGCACGATCTGGATCGTCGACGGTGTCGCGCGCTTCCGCGCCGGCAGCGGCATCGTCGCGGACTCGATCGCGCAGCGGGAGCTCGAGGAAACGCGTGCGAAGGCACGCGGGCTCGTGCGCGCGCTGTGTCCGTCGCAGGCAGGCGGCGCCTGAAGTCGCGGCGGCGCCGCGCGGCGCCGGGTTATGCTTCGGCCTTCCTGATCCTGGGATCGTGCGAGACGGCATGACGAAACGAAAGGAGTCGCCCGGGCCGGTCCGGCGCGTGTTGCGCGCGATCGCAGCACTCGTGTTGCTGCTGGGGCTCGGTGCCGCGGCCGTCGTCTATCTCGATTATCGCCGCTTCGCAGACACGCCACTGGCGATCGAGGAGGAGCGCACGATCGAGGTCGAACTCGGCACGCCGTTCGTGCTGATCGTCAGGAACCTCGAGCAGGACGGGCTCACCGGCGCGCATCCGCTGATGTGGCGGGCGCTCGCGCTCGAAATGGGCGTCATGGACGGCCTGCACGCCGGCGAGTACGTCATCGGGCACGGCACGACGCCGCGGCAGCTGCTGCAGCGCATGGCGCGTGGCGGCGTCAACCAGCACTCGTTCACGATCGTCGAGGGCTGGACGTTCCGCGAGCTGCGCGCGGCGCTCGCGAAGGTCCCGACGCTCGAGCACGCGACGAGCGCGCTCTCGGACGCCGAGTTGATGGCGCTGATCGGCGCCGCGGGCGTGCATCCGGAGGGCCGGTTCCTTCCCGAAACATACAAGTTTCCGAAGGGCTGGAGCGACCAGAAGCTGCTCGAGCGCGCGCACGCCGCGTTGAAGTCGACGCTCGAGCGCGAATGGGCGGAGCGCGACGAGGGGTTGCCGCTCGAATCGGCCGAGCAGGCGCTCGTGCTCGCATCGATCGTCGAGAAGGAAACGGGCAGGCCCGACGAGCGCCCGCGCATCGCCGGCGTTTTCGTGCGCCGATTGCAGAAGGGCATGCTGCTGCAGACCGATCCGACCGTCATCTACGGGCTCGGCACGTCGTTCGACGGCAACCTCACGCGCGCGCACCTCGTCGGCGACACGCCGTACAACACCTACGTGCGCCCGGGCCTGCCGCCGACGCCGATCGCGTTGCCGGGCCGCGCCGCGATATCGGCCGTGCTGCACCCCGCGGCGGGCGCGGAGATCTACTTCGTGTCGCGCGGCGACGGCAGCCACGAATTCACCGCGACGCTCGACGAGCACAACCGGGCGGTAGCCCGCTACCAGCTGCGCCGCGGCCGATGACGGGCCGGCTGATCACGTTCGAGGGCGGCGAGGGCGCCGGCAAGAGCAGCGTGCTCGCCGCCGTGCGCAAGCTGCTCGAACGGCGCTGCGTCGAGCATCGCGTGACGCGCGAGCCGGGTGGCACGCCGCTCGGCGAGGCGATACGCGCGCTCGTGCTCGACCCGGCGCACCCGTCGATGTGCGCCGAGGCCGAGGTGCTGCTGATGTTCGCTGCGCGCGCGCAGCACGTCGCCGAGACGATACGTCCCGCGCTCGAGGCCGGGCTGTGGGTCGTTTCCGACCGCTACACCGATGCGAGCTACGCGTATCAGTCCGGCGGCCGCGGGCTCGCGCCGGCAAGGATCGAGGAGCTCGAGCGGTGGGCCGCGTTCGGCGTCAGGCCCGACCGCACGTTCCTCCTCGACGTGCCTGTCGCGGAAGGCTTGCGGCGCATCGCCGCGCGCGGCGAGAGCGACCGCATGGAGCGCGAAACGATCGAGTTTTTCGAGCGCGTGCGCACGACGTACCTCGCGCGCGCGCAACGGGAGCCGGGGCGGTTCCGCGTCGTCGACGCGACGCAGCCGCTCGAGGGCGTCGTCGCTTCGGTCCTCGCCGAGATCGGGCTCATGATCGACGAGGCGACGTTCTGATCGCGCCCTGGCTCGAATCGGCTTGGGCCACGTTCGCGGCGCGCCTCGCGGCGGACTGCTTGCCGCACGCGATCCTGCTCGGCGGCCCGGCCGGTCTCGGCAAGCGCGATTTCGCGCGCGCGATCGAGGCCGCGCTGCTGTGCGTCACGCGGCGCACGGACGGCCACGCCTGCGGTGCGTGCCGCGGCTGCCGGCTGCGCGAGGCGGGATCGCATCCGGACATGCATCGCGTCAGCTTCGCGCTGAACGAGAAGGGCGAGCCGCGCAGCGAGATCATCGTGCAGCAGGTCCGCGAGCTCGGCGAGGTCCTCGTCAAGACCAGCCAGTTCGGCGGCTATCGCGTCGCGACGATCGATCCGGCCGACGCGCTCAACCCGAACAGCGGCAATGCGCTGCTGAAGACGCTCGAGGAGCCTGCGCCCGGCGCCGTGCTCGTGCTCGTCACCGACAGGCCGTCGCGGCTGATCGCGACGATCCGCAGCCGTTGCGCGCGGATCGACGTGCGGTTCCCGCCGCGCGACGCAGCACACGCCTGGTTGCAGGCGCAGGGTATCGCGCCCGACGCGAGCACAGCGGCACTCGACCTCGCGGCGGGCAATCCCGGGATCGCGCGGCGCTACGCCGACGCCGAGGCGCGCGCGCTCGCCGGCGAGGTCGCGAAGGACCTCGAATCGATCGCGAGCGGCGCGGCGGGTTGTGCCGACGTCGCGTCGCGGTGGGCGAAGGACCGCGCCGGGGAGCGGCTCGAGCTCGCGGGAGAGCTCGCCCGGCTCGGTGCCTGGCGCAACGCGGGCGCGCCGCTGCCGTCTTCGACCCCGGCCCTCGCGCGCTTGACCGCCAGCGCCGATCTTTTCAAGCTAGCGGCGTGGTGGGACCGGGCCAACCTCGTGCGCGTGCAGCTTTCGACGCCGCTGCGATCCGACCTCCTGCTGTTCGAGCTGCTCGACGAATTCCGCGAACTCGCGGCATGAGGTGACCGATGGTGCTCAATGCAGGCGTCGCAGCGGGCTCGCCGCGGCAGGGGATCCTCTCGCTCGCGATCAAGGACAAGGGCGCGCTCTACAACGCGTACATGCCGTTCGTGCGCGGCGGCGGATTGTTCGTGCCGACCGCGAAACGGTACAACCTCGGCGACGAGGTCTTCATTTTGCTCTCGCTGATGGACGAGAAGGACCGCATCCCGGTCGCCGGCAAGGTCGTGTGGATCACGCCCGCCGGCGCGCAGGGCAACCGCACCGCAGGCATCGGCGTGCAGTTCAACGAGACCGCCGACGGCGAAGCGGCGAAAACCAAGATCGAAGCGCTGCTCGCGGGGACGCTCGGCGCGGATCGACTCACCCATACGATGTAACCCGGGGATCGATGCGCTATTTCGGAACGGACGGCATCCGCGGCACCGTCGGCGAGTGGCCGATCACCGCGGATTTCATGCTGAGGCTCGGCCGTGCGGCGGGCAAGGTGCTGACGTTGATCGAGGGCGACGGCTCGATCCTCATCGGCAAGGACACGCGGCTCTCGGGCTACATGTTCGAGTCGGCGCTCGAGGCGGGCCTCATCGCATCGGGTACCGACGTCCGGCTGCTCGGACCAATGCCGACGCCCGCGGTCGCGTACCTGACGCGCGCGGTGGGCGCGAGCGCCGGCATCGTGATCTCGGCGTCGCACAACCCGCACCACGACAACGGCATCAAGTTCTTCTCGGCGCGAGGCGAGAAGCTCGCCGACGCGATCGAGTCGGCGATCGAGGCCGAGCTCGAGGCGCCGTTCGAAACGGTGTCGGCGGAGCTGCTCGGCAAGGCCGTCCGGATGGAGGACGCCGACGAGCGCTATCTCGCGTTCTGTCGCAGCACGGTCCCTGCGGGTTTCTCGCTCGCCGGCACGAAGCTCGTCGTCGACTGCGGGCACGGCGCGACGTACCACCTCGCGCCCGAGCTGTTCCGCCAGCTCGGCGCGTACGTCGTCGCGCTCGGCGTCGAGCCCGACGGGCTCAACATCAACCGCGACGTCGGGTCCACCGCGCCGCGCGCGCTGCGAGAGGCCGTCGTGCGCGAACGCGCCGACCTCGGAATCGCGTTCGACGGCGACGGCGATCGCGTCGTCTTCGTCGACCACGACGGCGTGCTTGCCGACGGGGACGACCTCATCTACGTCCTTGCGATGGACTGGATGCGCACGGGCCGGCTGCGCGGACCGGTCGTCGGGACGCTCATGACGAACTTCGGGCTCGAGCGCGCGCTCGGCGATCGCGGCGTCGGCTTCGTCCGCGCGCGCGTCGGCGACCGCTACGTCCATGCCGCCCTGACCGAGCACGGCGGCGTGCTCGGCGGCGAGGCGAGTGGCCACATCCTCTGCCTCGATCGCCTCTCGACCGGCGACGGCATCGTCAGCGCGCTGCAGGTGCTCGATGCGCTCGCACGCGGCGGCGAGCGTCTCGCGCAGGTCCGCGCGGGGCTTGCACGCTATCCGCAGAAAACCGTCAACGTCCGCGCCGCGGGCGGCGCCGCGCTCGTCGCGCACGCCGACGTCGTGCGCGCACGCGAGTCGGTCGAGACCGAGCTCGCGGGCCGGGGCCGCGTCGTGCTCCGGCCGTCGGGCACCGAGCCGGTCGTGCGTGTGACGGTCGAGGCGCTCGACGAGCCCACGGTCGACCGGCTGGTCCGCCGGCTCGCCGATGCCGTAAGCTCCGCCGCGCCATGATGAAACACGTCCCCACGCTCGACATCGGCCGGTTCGAGACCGACAAGCGCGCGTTCGTTTCCGACATCGGCGCGGCGTATCGCGAGTTCGGGTTCTGCGGCATCGGCGGGCACGGGATCCCGCCCGCGCTGATCGAGAACGCCTACCGCGTGTTCCAGGAGTTCTTCGCGCTGCCCGACGCCGTCAAGCGCAAATACCATCTTGCGGGTACCGGCGGCGCGCGCGGGTACACGCCGTTCATGGTCGAGACCGCGAAGGACGCGCGCTACCCGGACCTCAAGGAGTTCTGGCACGTCGGCCGCGAGATCCCGCGCGACTCGAAGTACGCCGACGTCATGGCGCCGAACGTCTGGCCCGACGAGGTGCCGGGCTTCCAGCAATACGGCTACGGCCTGTACCGCGCGCTCGACGAGCTCGGCACGCGCGTGCTGCGCGCGCTCGCGCTGCACATCGACCTGCCCGAGAACTATTTCGACGACAAGACGAACTTCGGCAACTCGATCCTGCGGCCGATCCACTATCCGCCGATCACGCAGGCCGACGTGCCGAACGTGCGGGCAGGCGCGCACGAGGACATCAACTTCATCACGCTGCTCGTCGGCGCCTCGGCCGCCGGGCTCGAGCTGCTGACGCGCGAAGGCACGTGGTTGCCGATCACGACGCAGGGCGACACGATCGTCGTCAACATCGGCGACATGCTGCAGCGGCTCACGAACCACGTCTATCCGTCGACGACGCATCGCGTCGTGAACCCGCAGGGGCCGGATGCGCGCAAGCCACGATACTCGGTGCCGTTCTTCCTGCATCCGAATCCGGATTTCCTGATCGAAACGCTGCCGTCGTGCGTATCGGCGGAGCGGCCCGACCGCTACCCGCAGCCGATCCTCTCGCACGACTACCTCATGGAACGGCTGCGCGAGATCAAGCTCGTCTGACGGCGCGAGCGCCGCCTGCGGCACGCGCCGCTGCCGCGCACGCCCCCGCGGCGCACCTCCCCCTGACGTCATTCCCGCGCAAGCGGGAATCCATTGATGAATTCCGGGGGCTGACGGACGGACGGATGCGCCTCCTTCAGTCCTGCACGCGGAAGCGCTTCGACTGGCGCTTCATCAGCAGCAGCCCGAGCCGGTCGGGCAGGTGCTTGCCGAAGAACGCGATCGCGCGATTGACGGCGCCGCTGATCCGGACGACGTCGCCGCGCAGTACCGCATCGACGCCGTCTACCGCGACCTCGTCGGCCCGCATCCACATGAAGTCAGGCATCTTCGACACGATCGCGCGGGCGCCGGTCACGTCGTGGAACTCCGAGTAGGTGAAGCCCGGGCAAAGCGCCGTGACACTGACGCCGCGCGCGGCATTTTCGAGTGCGAGCGATTGCGAGAACTTGATCAGGAACGATTTCGACGCGGCGTACAACGTGTGCCCGGCCGAGCCCGGCATCAGCCCGGCCAGCGACGCGACGTTCACGA
>DATLNY010000218.1:0-5104 GCA_035536495.1 Candidatus Saccharimonadia bacterium
CCCGGCCGGCTCGTGATGTTCGACGGCGCGATCGCGCACGCGGGCCGGCCGCCGAACCGGATCTGCTTCATGCCGCGCTACACGTTCGCGATCAAGCTCGAGCGCGTGCCCTAGCCGCGCGCCGGCCGCGCCCCGAGAGCCCGCTTGCTGTCGAGCCCGCGCGCGTCCGCACGAACGGCAACGAACGCCCGACGACGATGGGAGTCTGCGCACCGATGCGCGATCTATACTGTTCTTCGTAGTTCGTTGCAGGGGCGCCCGCAGATGGCTTTCCGTTACGTTTTCGTGAGTGCGTGCGCGGCGATCGTCGCGCTCGCGTCGGCGGCCACAGCGCTGTCGAATCGCGGCGTCGCGCCGGACGTCGGTCGTCCCGCGAAGCCGGATCGTCCGCCCGAGTGGGCGCAGTACATGCTCGCGCGCCGCGTCGTGCCCGGCACGACCGAGATCGCGCTCGATGCGTATCCGCGCGCGCAGGCGCAGGCCAAGACGCTCGCGCACCACAGCGCGTCGACCGGCAAGTCGTACGGCGCCGACGAAGCGAAGGCCGCGCCGCGCTGGGAATTCCTCGGTCCGACGAACGTCGCGGGCCGCGCGCGCACGCTCGAGTTCGATCCGCGCAATCCCGATCGCATGCTGATCGGCGGCGTGTCGGGCGGCGTCTGGGAGTCGCTCGACGCCGGCGAGTCGTGGCGGCCGATTTCCGAGGGCGCCGAGTTCATCAACATCGGCGCGCTCGCGTTCGATCCGGTCGAGCCCGACACGATCTATGCCGGCACCGGCGAGCTCTACCGAAATTCCGGCCAGCCGTATGCCGCGATGTGGGGCCAAGGCATCCTCGTCTCGCGCGACGGCGGGCGCACGTTCGCGCAGCTCACCGCGACGGCGACCGAGGACTTCCGCTACGTCGCCGACGTCGTCGTCTCGTCGCACGACCATCGGCGCCTGTATGCCGCGACGAGCTCCGGCATCTGGCGCTCGAACGATGCCGGCGTCTCGTTCCAGCAGGTGCTGCGACCGATCGACGCGAGCGGCCGGCTGCGCTACGAAGGCTGCAACGACCTGCAGCTGTTGCCCGACCCTGCGCGCGACCGTCTCGTCGCCGCGTGCGCATCGCGTTCGACCGACGACCGCTACTGGCTGCCCGGCACGATCCTGCCGGTCAACGACTGCGGCGTCGACCGTCCGTGCCCCGCGACCGTGTTCCTCAACGAGGACGCCGCCGGCACTGGAACGTTCCAGCCCGTGCTGTCCGAAGCCGGCATGGGCCGCACCGTCCTCGACTACGCGCGCTCGAGCCCGAACATCGTCTATGCGTTGAGCGCGAGCATCCTGCCCGGCACCGATCGCAACGGCGACGGCCTCGGCGACTACGACAACGGCCTGCACGCGCTGTTCCGTTCCGACGACGGCGGCCGCACCTGGCAGGCGCGCCTGCGCCACGACTCGACCGACCGGCTTTCGACCTACCTGTTGAGCTACTCCGACAACTTCGAGCAGTGCTACGGCGGCTTCGATGCGTATTCGGCCGGCTGGTACAACATGGCGCTCGCGGTCGACCCGCGCAATGCCGATGTCGTGTGGACCGGCGGCATGGAGCTGTTCCGCTCCGACGACGGCGGCCGCAGCTTCGGCAAGGGCTCGATCTATTCCGCGTTCTCGATGAACGCCCAGGGCGGATTCGGCGTGCATGCCGACATCCACCTCATCCGGTTCCATCCGGGCTACGACGGCGAGTCGAACCAGAAGCTCTACGCGGCGAACGACGGCGGGCTCGCGCTGACCGCGAATGCGCGCGCAGCGACGCATCGCGGCCAGCTCGCCGCGTGCGGCGCCTCGACCGGCGCGATCACGTGGCGGTCGCTCGTCGCCGGCCTCGGAACGACGCAGTTCTATACCGGCGCGGTGACGCCGAACGGCGCGCTCTACCTCGGCGGCACGCAGGACAACGGCACGCTGCGCAACTCGACCGGCGGGGCGAGCCGCGTGTTCGCCCACATTTTCGGCGGGGACGGCGCGACCGTTGCGATCGATCCTCGCAACTCGAACACGCTCTACGTCAGCTACCAGAACGTCAACATCCACCGCTCGATCAACGGCGGTGCGTTCACGCGCGCGACCGCGGGCATCGCCGACAGCTCGATCTTCATCATGCCGTACCTCATCGACCCGACCTCGCCGGATCGTCTGTACGCCGGCGCGTCGCGGCTGTGGCGAACGGACGACCAGGGCCGGACCTGGAGCGCCGCCAGCGCATCGTTCGGAACCAACTTCCTCGACAAGGTCTCCGCGCTCGCGGTGTCGCCGACGAACGGCAACCGCATGCTCGTCGGCAACCAGCGGCGCATCTTCTTCAACCACAACGCGACCGCGTCACTGGGCGGGACCGCATGGCAGTCGTCGCAGCCGCGCACCGGCTGGGTGTCGTCGCTGTCCTTCGATCCGTCCGACGCGAACATCGCCTACGCGACGTACTCGAGCTTCGGCGGCGCGCACGTCTGGCGCAGCACGAACGGCGGCCAGTCCTGGAGCGCGATCGACGGCAGCGGTGCCGCGCGCCTGCCCGACATCCCCGTGCACACGCTCGCGATCGATCCAGTCAACCGCCAGCGGCTGTTCGTCGGCACCGACCTCGGCGTGTTCGTCTCGACCGATGCCGGCGCAACGTGGGCGGTCGAGAACACCGGTTTCGCCAACACGATCGTCGAATCGCTGCAGGTCGCGCGCGGCGACGCGACGAATCCCGCGCGGCTCTACGCGTTCACGTACGGCCGCGGCGTCTGGCGCGTGCCGCTTGCGGACCTCGACGGCGTCGCGACGTACCGCATCGGCGCCGACACGAGCGGCTCGTTCTACGATCCCGCGAAACCCGGACACGGCTGGCTCATCGAGGCGACCGAAGTCGGCGGCGTCGCCGGCGTCGCGGCAGCCTGGTACACGTACTTGAACGGCGAGCAGCGCTGGCTGATCGGCGCGGGCCCTGCGCTCGGCAACGAGGCGCGCATCCCGCTGTTCATCGCAAGCGGCGGGCAATTCCCGCCCGCGTTCAATCCGGCCGACGTCACGCTGCAGCGCTGGGGCGACGTCACGCTGACGTTCGACTCGAGCGATGCCGGCCGCGCGCGGTGGACCACCAGTTTCGCGGGTTATCCGAGCGGCGAGATGCCGCTCGCGAGGCTTTCGGCGCTTTCGCCGCGCGTGCCCGGCGAGCTGACGCACGCGCGCATCGCCGCATGCCATTCCGGCACGTGGTTCAACGCGTCGCAGGGCGGCCACGGCCTCATGGTCCAGATCGTCGGAACCGGTTCGGAACGACGCCTGCTCGCGGTCTGGTACGCGCATTCGCGCGCGCAGCAGCGCTGGCTCATCGGCGACGGTCCGATCGTCGGCGACACCGCGACGATGTCGATGATCACGACGCGCGGCGCGGCGTTCGGCACCGCGTTCGATCCGACGACGGTCGTGCGCGAAGCCTGGGGCACGCTGACGTTCCGCGCGATCGACGCCGATCGCGCGCGGGTGGAATGGACCTCGACCGCCGAGGGCTTCTCGAGCGGCGCGCTCGACCTCACGCGGCTGACGCTCGTGCGCGGGCTGGCGTGCGGCGGTTGAGCTCGCTCCTGTAGGAGGGGCCTCAGCCCCGACCACCAGGCTTGGCCGGCCGCCCGGGCATCGGGGCTGAGGTGCTCCTACAGTGATTGCCCATCGGCTTCGCCGACCGAGTCGGGGCTGAGGCCCCTCCCACAAGGGGCGGCGCTTTGACTCGAACGCGCGTTGGGG
Source organism: Candidatus Saccharimonadia bacterium (assembly GCA_035536495.1). Classification (GTDB taxonomy): domain Bacteria; phylum Pseudomonadota; class Gammaproteobacteria; order Xanthomonadales; family Ahniellaceae; genus DATLNY01. Next base: position 3,778 of record DATLNY010000218.1, read on the forward strand.
CGGCGGGGCGGGGCGGCGGGTAAACTGCCAACTGGTTGACCAGTTGGTTCAGACCCGCCCATGCTCACCGTCGGCGCCTTCGAGGCGAAAACCAAGCTTTCCGAGCTGCTCGACGCGGTCGAGCGCGGCGAGGAAGTCACGATCACGCGCCGCGGCGAGCCGATCGCGAAGCTCGTCGCCGTCAAGCCGGTGCGCACGCGCGAGGAGATCAAGGCGCTGATCGAGGAGATCAAGGAAACGCGCAAGGGCATCACGCTCGGTGGCGAGGTCACGATCAAGGAGCTGATCGACGAAGGCCGACGGTACAAGGGCTGACGATGCGCACGATTCCGCCGACGCTCGTGCTCGATTGCACCGTCACCGTGCCGTGGTACCTCACCGACGAGGCGAGCCCGCTGTCCGAGGCGCTGTTCCATGCGCTCGGCCAGCGCACGCTGATCGTGCCGGTGCTCTGGCGGCTCGAGTTCGTCAGCGCGATGCGCGCCGCAGATCGGCGCGGGCGAATTCCGACCGGGCGGCTGCCCGATATCTATGCGCAGGCCTCCCGCCTGCCGATCCAGCAGGATCCGCTCGCGATCGATGTCGCGGCCGTCGCGCGCGGCTGCGAGCAGTACGACCTGACGCCCTACGATTTCGTCTACCTCGCGGTGGCACAGGCGCGCGGGCTGCCGCTCGCGACCTTCGACGGCGCCCTCGTGCGCGCCTGCCGGCGTGCCGGCGTGTCGGTCGTGACCGACGAGGACCGCATCGAAGAACCGGGTGATCCGTATCGCGTGCGTCCGCGCGCGCGCGTCAAGCCCCCGCTCAAGCGCGCGCGCAGCGCCGCTCGCCCGACCTGATCCCTGCTCCGGCCGTCGCGTCCCGATGGCCGCCCACCGAGACGACGCCATGTCCGCAGTTCCCGATGCGAGCCCTGATCCGATCCTCGATCGCGACTACGCGCTCGACGACCGCTACACGCGCCAGCAGGGCCGCATCTTCCTCTCCGGCGTGCAGGCGCTCGTGCGCCTTCCTTTGATGCAGGCGCTGCGCGACCGCGCCCATGGGCTGAAGACCGCGGGCTTCGTCTCGGGTTATCGCGGCTCGCCCCTCGGCGGCCTCGACCAGGCGCTGTGGAAGGCGAAGAAGCACCTCAAGTCGTACGACGTCGAGTTCACGCCGGGCCTGAACGAGGATCTCGCGGCGACCGCGGTCTGGGGCTCGCAGCAGGTCAACCTGTTCCCCGGTGCGAAGTACGACGGTGTGTTCGCGATGTGGTACGGCAAAGGTCCCGGTGTCGATCGCACCGGCGACGTGTTCAAGCACGGCAACGCGGCCGGCACGTCGA
>DATLNY010000219.1:0-4061 GCA_035536495.1 Candidatus Saccharimonadia bacterium
GCTGAGGCACCGACACAAGGTTCGCGAGGACGAAGCGCCTCACATCGTCGGGGATGTCCAACAATCGCCCTGTCGTGCCCGGTCCGAGCGCCCGCTCAGCCGATGACGATGTAACACACGAGCGCAACGATCGCGACTCCCATCGCGTCGAGCACGGCACCCTCGCGCAGCATCCGCCGGTTGTCGACGAAGCCGGTGCCGTACGCGATGAGGTTCGGCGCGGTCGCGACCGGCAGCATGAAGCCGCAGCTCGCGGCGAGCACCGCCGGCACCATGAACAGCGCAGGGTCGACGCCGACCGCGACGCCGGTCGCGGCCATGATCGGCATCAGCAGCACCGCCGTCGCGGTGTTGCTCGCCATCTCGGAGATCAGCGTCACGGACGCCGCGATGACGAACATCAGCAGCAGCACCGGCACGTCGCGCAGGCCCGCGAGCTGCGTCGCGACGACTTCGGAGAGGCCCGAGACCTGGAACGCCGTCGCGATCGCGATGCCGCCGCCGAACAAGACCAGCGCGCCCCACGGGATTCGCTCGGCCGCTTCCCATGTCAGCAGTCGCCCGCCGCGGCCGTCGGGGAGGGTACAAAGCAGCACGACGCCCGCGAGCGCGATGCTCGCATCGTTGACGCCCGGCAGCCCGAGCGCGCCGGTCCATCCGTCGAGCGGCTCGATGCGCGTGATCCACGCGAGCGCGACGAGCGCGAACACCGCGAGCACGCGCCGCTCCGCGGGCTGCCATGCGCCGGGCTCGGGCAATACCGCCGGTGGCGAATCGTGCAAGCCGCGCGCGAGCCACCAGGCCGAGAGCGGCAGGAAGATCGCGACGACCGGGATGCCGAAGCGCATCCATTCGAGGAAGCCCATGCGCGTGCCGGTCGTCTGCTCGTAGACCTGCATGAACACGAGGTTCGGCGCGGTCCCGATCGGCGTGCCGAGGCCTCCGATGCTCGCGGCATATGCGATCGCGAGCACGAGCGGCGCGGCGAGCCGCTTGTCGGGATAGGCCTCGAGGATCGCGAGCGCGACCGGCAGCATCATCAACGTCGTCGCGGTGTTCGACATCCACATCGAGATGAAGCCGGTCGCCGCGGCGAAGCCGTAGACGATGCGCCGGCCGTCGGTGCCGCCGAACGCGCGCACCATCGCGAGCGCGAGGCGCCGGTGCGCACCGGAGCGTTCCATCGCGGTCGACAGCATGAATCCACCCGCGAACAGGAGGATCAGCTCGTTGCCGTAGGATTCCGCGACCTGCTTCGGCGTCAGCACGCCCGCGGCGGGCAGCAGCGCGAGCGGCACGAGCGCAGTGACGGCCCCGGCGACCGGTTCGAGCACCCACCAGGTCGCGCACCAGACGGTCACTGCGAGCGTGATCGCCACGGCCGGTGCAAGCCCCGCGCCGAGCGCCGTGAAACCCGCGAGCAGCGCGAGCAGCGGTCCTGCCGCCAGTGCCCATCGACCGCCCGTCGCACCAGCCCCCTCGTCCATCGCGCCCTCGTCCGCCGCCGGGCAAGCTCCCATGAAATGGCGACGTGGATCAAGGAATCAGGGGCGGAACCCTTTAAGCTCGCGTGACGCAAGGCCGCATCCGAACACCGGCGAGGATCCCTGAGAGAATCCGTCGGGGAAGCGTCCGGCGGTCTGCCCGGACGATGATGGGCGTACCGGACCCAAGACCATGGTTTTCGCTTTTGCGCTTTTCCTGATCGCGCTGTCGGCGGCGGGCGGGTTTGCCGCCGCGCACTATCTCGCCGACCGCGGCCGCGCGGACCTCGAACGCCGCCTGCGCGAAGCGGAGGCCGAGTTGCGCACGCAGCAGACGTCGCAGGCGCAGGTCATCCACACGACCAAGCTCGCCTCGCTCGGCCAGATGGTCGCGGGGGTCGCGCACGAGATCAACACGCCGCTCGGCTTCGTCAAGAGCAATTGCGAGGTCATCAGCGACCTGCTCGGCGAGTACGAGGCCGCGATGTCGGCGCTGCTCGGCGACGTCGATGCGCTGCTCGGCGCGGATCCCGCGCATGCGCATGCCGTGCGTGCGAAGCTCGCCGCGACCAAGGAAGCGGTCGCGTCGAACACGGCGTTCCACGACGCGAAGGACCTGCTCGTCGATTCGCTCGAGGGCATCCACACGATCACGAACCTCGTCGCGAACCTCAAGGGCTTCGCGCGCGTCGACCGCGACGGGCTCGACTCGGTCGACCTCAACGAGTCGATCCGCAGCGCGCTCACCGTGGTCGGCCACCAGCTGCGCGACCGCGTGCGAGTCGACCTCAAGCTCGCGCCGCTGCCGAAGGTCCGCTGCATGCCGTCGCAGATCAACCAGGTCTTCCTGAACCTCCTGACGAACGCGTCGCAGGCGATCGAGGGCGAGGGCAGCGTCACGATCGAGACGCGCGAGGAGGATGGCCAGGTCGAGACGAGCTTCACCGACACCGGCGCCGGCATCCCGGACGACGTGCTGCCGCGGATCTTCGACCCGTTCTTCACGACCAAGCCGATCGGCGAAGGCACGGGCCTCGGGCTATCGATCGTGCACAAGATCGTCAAGTCGCACGGCGGCGCGATCCGCGTGCGCACGGCGGTCGGCCAGGGCACGACGTTCACGGTCAGCCTGCCGACCAACGCGAAGATCTCGCCGGCATCGCTCGAACGGGCCGCGGCGTGAACGAGGCCGGCGCGCCGCGCTACCGGATCCTGTTCGTCGACGACGAGGCGCGCATCACGCGCGCGCTGCGCGCGCTGTTCCGCGACCACGACGTCCATTCGACCAACGACCCGCGCGAGGCCGCGAAGCTCGCCGCGGCGCACGACGTCGACGTCGTGATCTGCGACCAGCGCATGCCGCAGATGCTCGGCGCGGACTGCCTGCGCGAGATCCGCCACCTCGCGCCGCGCGCGATGCGGATCCTGCTGACGGGCTATGCGGACCTGAAGGCCGTGCTCGGCTCGGTCAACGACGGCGAGGTCTATCGCTTCGTCAGCAAGCCGTGGGACAACAGGGAGCTGCGCGAGATCGTGGCCGAGGCCGCCGTGATCGCGCGCGAGGCGCCGGTCGTCAGCGAGGCGCCGATCAGCGCGGTCGAGCACGAGGCCGCGCGCGCGCAGGTCGGCGTGCTCGTCATCGAGGACGACATCGGCGTGCAGCAGCGACTGCGCGAGATCCTGAGCCCGTACTACCAGGTGCGTTTCGCGAACACGCCCGAGCGCGCGCTGCAGATCCTCGAGCAGCACGAGACCGGCGTCGTGATCTCCGAGACCGAGGTCGGCGACGCCGACATGACCTCGCTGCTCAAGGCGCTCAAGCAGTACCACCCGCACATCGCGACCGTCGTCATCACCGAGCGCGCGAACGCCCAGCTCGCAATCGACCTCATCAACGAGGGCCAGGTCTACCGCATGCTGCTCAAGCCCGTGCGCATGGGCTCGTGCCGGCTCTCGATCGACTCGGCGATCGGCCGCTACTGGCAGCTCAAGCAGAGCCCGGCCGCGGTACGGCGGTTCGCCGCATCGCGCAACGCCGGCGCGAACCTCGCGGTCGCGCGCCTCGGCGACGCGCTGCTGACGCGCATCCGCACGATCCCGTCGCGGATCTTCGCGATCGCGCGGTTTTCGTAGGTGGCATGAGGGGCGTGTGGCGCTTCGTCAGGTGGCGCTAGAGCCCATGCGTCGCTCGCGAAGGCACCACGTTGCGCGATAGACCGAAATGGCTAAACTTCGGCGCGACGGGAGCGGTCGGCCGCCGCGTCCGCGCGCGCCTCGACACGCTCGACGCCGACTGCACCTGCGTCACGCGCGGCAGCGCGCCGGCGGGGAGCCGCGCGCGATGGATCACCGGCGCGCTGCCCGGCATCGACGTCGACGCCAACTGCGACGTCGTCGCGAGCCTCGGCCCGCTCGACGCGTTCTCGCTCTGGCTCGAGCGCACATCGCTCGCGGGCGTCCGGCGCGTCGTCGCGTTGTCGTCGACGAGCGTGCACAGCAAGCGCGGCTCGCGCGACGCGTCGGAACGCAGCCTCGCGCGCACGCTCGCCGAATCCGAGGCGCGGATCGCGGCGCGCT
>DATLNY010000220.1:0-3168 GCA_035536495.1 Candidatus Saccharimonadia bacterium
GCGAGATCGGCCTCGAACGCGACCGGTGTATCGATCGCGGCGGAGTCGTTCGCGGCGACCGGATCGGTTCCGGATCCCGTGACCGAAACCGCGGTCGAGATCGCGGCGGCGCCGGCGTAGCCAGCCGGGACGTGGTACGTCGACGTGATCGTGCGCGTCGTGCCGGGCATGACGTCGGTGAGCGCGCACGGGAACGCGGCCGAGCAGGCGCCGGCGTTGCCGACGAAGGTGAGTCCCGCCGGCGTCGGGCCGGCAAGCGTGATCGACGAGGCGCGACTGCGGCCCGCGTTGCTCACGGTGATCGTGTAGACGAGATTCGTGCCGGCGACGACACGTGCGGGCCCGGCGATCGTCACACCGGCGTCCGTCTCCCGGACGACCGCCGTCGTGGCGGTCGCGCTGTCGTTGCCCGCGACCGGGTCGGTCGTCGTTCCGCTCGCGGTGACGGTGTTGACGATGGGGCTCGGGCCCGCGTAGTCGGACGGCACGCGGAACGTGGCACTGACCGTTCGCGTCGTGCCGGGCATCACGTTGGCGAAAGCGCACGGGAACGCGCTCGTGCAGTCGCGGGCGTTGCCGACGAACTCGAGGCCGCTCGGCGTCGGGTCGGCGAGCGAGACGGTCGCGGCGCGGCTCGGACCGTCGTTGCGCAGCGTCAATGTGTAGACGAATTCCGTTCCGGCGACGACCGAGGCCGGCGCGGCTGCGGTCACCGATACGTCGGCTTCGTAGCTCACCGTGACGACGCTCGTGACCGTGTTGTTCGCGGCCTGGTCGAGCGCAGGTCCGGTCGCCGAAACGCTTGCCACGGCGCTGATCGTCGGCGCTCCCGCGTAGTCGGCGGGAACCGCGTAACGCGTCGTCACGACGCGCGTCTCGCCCGCGTTCAACGCACCGAACGCGCACGGGAACGCGCTCGTGCACGCGCCCGTGTTCGAGACGAAGGTGAGGCCGCTCGGCGTTGCGGCAGTGAGCGCGACGCCGCTGGCGGCGTCGGGCCCGTTGTTCGTGACCGTGCGCGTGACGTCGAGCGTCGTGCCCGCGATGACGCCGGCCGGTGCGGTCGCGGTGACGCCGACGTCGGCGACGGGCAGCGCGCCGGTCGGCAACGGCCACACCCAGGCGCCGCGCGAGCGCGTCCAGACCGCGAGCGTCGTGAAGCCGCGGTCGAAGTTCATGTCCCAGATCATCACGCTCGGGAGACCGGCGTGCTTCGACCAGACGACGGGATTCGCGGTCACGTCGTCGGTGTAGAAGAGGCCCCAGTCGGTGCCCGCGAACACCTGCCGCGGACGGTTGGGGTTCACGACGACGCTGTTGGCGGGGATGTTCGGCAGGTTGCCGCTGATGTTGCGCCACGTGAACGTTGCGCAGCTCGCGGTGCACGTGACCTGGAAGAGGTGTCCCGGCGTCGTCGGGGTGTTCTGGTCGAACCCGCCGACGGCCGCGTAGCCGATCGTCGGAGCGACGGGGTCGAGGAACACGTCGAGCACCGGACGGTTCGGCAGCACCACGTTGCCGCCCGTGACGTCGACCCACGTCGCGGAGTTCGCGACGTTCTGGCCCATGTTGAAACCGATCGCGACGTTGCCGTCGTTCGTGCCCGCGATCGCGATCGTCGGCGTGCTCGTCGCGTAGCTGACCTGGTTGATGAACGAGCGCGCGCCGAGTGTGCCCTTGGTGAGATCGGGGCTGCTCGCGACCCAGCCTTGCTGCGGGATGCCGCCGGTCACGCTTTCCCAGACGCGGTGCGAGCCCGCGATGATGCGATCGCAACCGGTAGCGGGACAGCCGGTCGTCGCGTCGCCGAAGCGGTAGAGATCGAAGTTCGTCAGGAAGCTCTTGCGGTCCGCGGTCCAGCCGCTCGGCGACGCCGGGGCCGCCGCCGTGCCCTGCGCGTTGAGGGTCGCGACGATGGCGCCGTTCTGGCTCGAGTAGTACCAGCGCTGGCCGAGGATCGGTTCGATCGAAGTCCAGATTCCGTCTCCGCCGTTGCGCACGCTCCACGCCTGTGGGCCGAACACGCCGCCAGTCCAGGTCGAGACCATGCACGAGTTGTCCTGCGCGCCGCCGACGGCGCTCGAGGTCGCGGCTGTCGCGAAGTTCGCGCTGAGCGTGCCGGAATAGAACTCGATCGTGTTGAGCGTCGCGTTGAGCGAGACCCAGGTCGGGCTCGCCGCGCGCGCGTTCGCGGTGTAGTAGACGCCGCCGTCGGTGCCAATGAGCAGCTGGTCCGGATCGTTCGCGAGGTAGCTGCGCCCGTGGTGATCGACGTGCGGCAGGGTGCCCATGCTCGCGAACGACGCGCCCCCGGCGGTCGAGCGGAACGTGCGGAACGCGCTCAGGATCACCGTCGACGGAGCGACCGGGCTCACGGTGAGGCCCGCGTTGTACCAGCTCTGCGTGCCCGCACCTGCGATGTCGCCGACGGTCGCCTGCGTCCAGTTGTTGCCGCCGTCGGTGCTGCGCCAGACGCCGAGGATGTTCGGCGTCGTCGCGTTGATGCGCGCAACCTGCGCGTAGATCACGTTGTCGTCGCTCGGTGCGATCGCGAGGTCGATGCGGCCGAGCGTGTTCGCCGGCGTCGGCAGGCCGCCGCCGCTGCCCGCGGGCCAGCCGTTGTCGGCGCGCGATATCAGCGTGAAGTCGGTCGGGCAACCGCTCGCGGGCACGGTGCCTCGGTAGATTCCGTTCGCGCCGTTCTGGTTGAGGTCGGGCTGGACCGGCGTCTCGAAACCGCGCGTGCCGATCGCGACGACGAGCTCCGTGGTGCTGCCCAGATCGCGCGTGACGATGCCCGTCGTGTCCTGGCGCTGCGTGACGAACGCGTTCGTGACGCACGGCCCGGTCCACGTCTCGCCGCCGTCGTACGTGAGATAGAGACCGGTCTTCGTCCCCGCGATCACGATGTCGCCGTCGTTCGGATCGACCTCGACCTGGCCGATCGCCTGGTACTGCGGCGTGCCGTTCGCCGACGGCGGGTAGAACGGGTTGAACACGTCGGTGCCCTTGACGATCCACGTCTCCCCGGCGTCGGTGCTCTTGAGCACGCCGTTGCTGCCGAACGAGAACGAGCCGAAGCGCAGGTCGCCCGTGCCCGCGTAGACCACGTCGGGGTTGTTCGGGTCGAGCGTCATGTCGCTGATCGCGCTGTTCTGGATCTCGGCG
>DATLNY010000221.1:0-14025 GCA_035536495.1 Candidatus Saccharimonadia bacterium
GGGGCCGCCCCGGAGTCGCTCGCACCCATGTGTGGAATCATCGGCATCGTCGGCCAAACGGACGTCGCCGCGTCGCTTTACGACGCGCTGACCGTGCTGCAGCACCGCGGCCAGGACGCGGCCGGCATCGCGACGACGGACGGCCGCACGCTGCACCTGCACAAGGCCAACGGCCTCGTGCGCGACGTATTCGACGCCCCGCAGATGGCGCAGCTGGTCGGGCGGGTCGGGATCGGCCATTGCCGCTACCCGACCGCGGGCTCGGAAGGCTCGGCCGAGGCGCAGCCGTTCTACGTCAATTCCCCGTTCGGGATCGCGCTCGCGCACAACGGCAACCTCGTCAACACCGACGAGCTCAGGCGCGAGGTGTTCGAGCAGGACAAGCGCCACATCAACACCGGCTCGGATTCCGAGGTGCTCCTCAACGTCTTCGCGCACGAGTTGCAGGCGCAGGACGTCTTGCGCATCGCGCCCGAGCACGTATTCAAGGCGATCGCGGGCGTGCACCGGCGCAGCGTCGGCGGCTACGCGGTCGTCGCGATGGTGCTCGGCGTCGGCGTCGTCGCGTTCCGCGACCGCCACGGCATACGGCCGCTCGTGATCGGCTATCGCGACACGCCGAGCGGCAAGGAGTGGGCTGCGGCTTCGGAGAGCGTCGCGCTCGACGTGCTCGGCTTCCGCCTGCTGCGAGACGTCGCGCCGGGCGAGGGCGTCGTGATCGGCATCGATGGCACGCTGCAGCACCGCCAGTGCGCGGAGCCCGGCACCCATGCGCCGTGCATCTTCGAATACGTCTACCTCGCGCGGCCCGACTCGATGATCGAGGACGTGTCGGTCTACAAGGCGCGCCTGCGCATGGGCGAGCGGCTCGCCCGCAGGATCCTGAAGCTGCGCCCCGACCACGACATCGACGCGGTGATCCCGATCCCGGACACGAGCCGCACCGCGGCGCTGCCGCTCGCGAACCTGCTCGGCGTGCCGTACCGCGAGGGCTTCATCAAGAACCGCTACGTCGGGCGCACGTTCATCATGCCGGGCCAGGACGAGCGCGTGAAATCGGTGCGGCGCAAGCTCAATGCGATCGAGCTCGAATTCCGCAACAAGGTCGTGCTGCTGGTCGACGACTCGATCGTGCGCGGCACGACCTCGAAGCAGATCATCCAGATGGCGCGCGACGCGGGCGCGCGCAAGGTCTACTTCGCGAGCGCGGCGCCGCCGGTGCGCTACCCCAACGTCTACGGCATCGACATGCCCGCGCCCGAGGAGCTCATCGCGCACGGCCGTAGCGAAGCGGAGATCGAGCGGCTGCTAGGCGCCGACTGGCTCGTCTACCAGGACCTCGACGACCTCGTCGCAGCGGTCGGCGAAGGCAACGACAGGCTGCCTTACTTCGACACCTCGTGCTTTTCCGGGGAATACGTGACCGGGCTCGACGACGACTACCTCGGCCGCGTCGCGACGCTGCGCTCGGACGACGCGAAGTCGAGCCGCCGCAAGGCTTCCTGAGGGCTGAGGGCCCGCTTTTCCCCGCTCCCTCCGGGAGAGGGCAGGGTGAGGGTCCGTGATCGCCGCCGCCTGACCATGTCGCTCTTCGACCTAGCCCACGCCTGCCTGCGCAGCAGCAATCCCGACGAGAAGCTCGAGCTCACGCACGCGGCCGCCTCGGCGTGGCTGCCTCGGCTCGCACGGGGCGAAATGGTTCCGCACGAAGCCGCCGGTCCGGCGCCGATCGAGGAACCGGGTCGCCCACCACGGCCGCGCCTCGTCCTGCCCCGAGACGTGCCCCAGCGCAAGCTCTCCACGCCCGAGGGCCGCGCCGCGCTGTTGCACGCGGTCGTGCACATCGAGTTCAACGCGATCAACCTCGCCTGGGACGCCGCCTATCGGTTTCGCGGCCTGCCGGCCGACTACTACGCGGACTGGATCCGGGTTGCCGACGACGAGGCCCGTCATTTCGCGATGCTGCGGGCGCGGCTCGCGGATCTCGGCTACGAATACGGCGACTTCGACGCACACAACGGCCTGTGGGAGATGGCGACGAAGACGGCCGACGACCGGGTCGCACGGATGGCGCTCGTGCCGCGCGTGCTCGAGGCGCGCGGGCTCGACGTCACGCCGGGCATGATCGAGCGGCTGCGCTCGGTCGGCGACCACGCGACGGCGGCACTGCTCGCGGTCATCCTCGAAGAGGAGGTCGCCCACGTCGCGGCCGGTAGCCGCTGGTTCGCCCACGGCTGCCGCGAGGCGGGGCTCGACCCCGGGCCCGTGTTCCATTCGCTGCTCGCGCGCCACGGGGCTACCGTCGCCCGGGGCCCGTTCAACCGGGCCGCGAGGCTTGCCGCGGGATTTTCCGCTGCCGAGCTCGATTCCCTGGCGGCGGGCGCCGGCTGAGGCCGGGAGGCTTCCGTCCGGATCCTCACAGCAGGTGTCCGGTTCCCCGCCGGCCGCGCGTTTAGTCAGGGAGCCCGTACACACCGACCGGAAAAAGTTCCGGAAGGGTGCGCGGTAGCCTTTTGAGAGCGTTAACTTTGTGATAGCTTCCGCGACTGGAAGCTGGCGTCGCGGCGTGCACGCTCTCGTGCGCCGCCCAATCGTATGCCTGGAGGTTCTCGTGTCCCGCAAAATTCTAGTGAAACTGATCGCCGCTTCCTTCGCGCTCGTCGGCGTCGACGCGGCAATGGCCTGCTCGACCGCAGCCTGGACCGCGACCGGCGGTGGCGAAGTCGGCAATCCTGTCGAAGGCGAGCCGGACGACGCGGTTCCCGTCGCGCGCTATTCGGGTCGTTGCGGCCTCGCGTCGTCGAACGCCGCGAGCTTCGTTCGAGACAACTCGCCTGCCGGCGAGCCGAAGTATCGCGCGCGCTTCTACGTCTATACCGGCACGACTGCCGGAGCCGGCAACGCCGTCGTCTTCAACGCGACCAACGCCAGCAACGCCTCGATGATCCGCGTCGCACACGACACGACCGCGAACGTGTTCAACTTCTACGTTTCCGGTAATGACGTTGCCGACGGCGTCGTGACGGGCGTTCTCGACAATCGCTGGTACTCGATCGAGCTCAACTTCTCGAACAGCGCCCCGGCCGAGTTGCGCTACACCGTGGTCGGTGCCGGCGGTGCGACGCTCGCCAACAACGTGGCGACATTGGCCGCCCCGCAGGCGACCGACGTCATCGACACCGCCGAACTCGGCTGGGTCGCGAACCTCGGCGGCACGCCGACGGGCCGGGTAAATACCGACGCGTTCGAGTCTCGCCGCAACACGGCAATCGGCCGTCTGCCGCGCGCCAGCTCGAACGGCGATGCGGTCTGCAACGCTACGGACATCACGTTCACTGCGAACGACATCCTTTCGATCCTGACCGACGGCGCCGCCGGCTCGCTCGCCCCCGGCCAGCCGGACTGCGATGAGAACGGCCAGATCAATGCAAGCGACATTACCTGCACCGCAAACGTCATCATCGGCGATCTAATCAGCGAACCCGCCACCGTCTGCGGCGTTTAAGGAGAATCATCATGTTGAATCAATCCAAGATCCTTGCGACCGCGGTGGCGCTGCTGTTCGCCGGCGGGGCTTCCGCCAATACGCTCCTCGTGACCCAGGGCGGCGCCAGCGGCAATGCCGGCCTCGTTGCGCTCGACTTCCAGTCGAACGGCGACGTCAGTGCGTTCCAGTTCACGGTCGACCTGCCGAAGGGCATTGCGAGCATCGACACGAGCAAGTGCCTTTCCGAGTTGCCGAAAGGCTTCACGGGCGTTTGCCGGTCGAAGGGCAACCGCGTCGCCGCGGTCGTCTACAGCGGCAATACCACGACGTTTCCCTCGGACGTGGTCTCGCTCGGCACCATCAGCTACAACGGTTCCATCGCGAAGGATGCCGGCGGCATCGTCGTCGGAAACATGGTCGCCTCCACGCCGAGCGGTGCGGAATCTCCGGGCATGAAGAGCGACGTTTCCTTCGACGACGGGGCGCGCGGTACGCACGAAAAGTAACAAGCGGCATGGGGTCCACCACTACTCGGGAGTGATAATGAGAATGCTTACAAAGCGCACGAAGATGGCCGCGGCGGTACTCGCCGCGGCATTTGGGGCGCCGTCGGCCGTTTTTGCGGCATCGGTGAATATCGATCTCGACACCGCTACCGCAGGCGTGCAGGCGACGCGCGACGTCACACCTCCCGCGACGTTCGACTCGACGATCAATTTCGTCGGTGACGGTGTCGTCACGAACGTCAGTGGTCGGCTCGACTACGACACCACGCGGCTCGATGCGACCGTGACTTCAGGGAGCGGCGTAACCTGCACGGCGGTCGACGCGTTGGGCCGGATTGCCTTCACGACCACGTCGGGCTCCGGCTCGGCGCTGGCCAGCCAGGTGCTCTGCAACGTGACGTTCACCGTTCCGGGCACGGTCACTCCGCCGCAGTCGATTCCGCTGACGTTCTCGAACATGAACTTCGCGAGCAGTGCGGGTGGCGACACGACGCAGGGCGGCACGATCAATGCCGTCGCGGCGCCGGTGACGCAGGCTCCGACCTTGACGTTCACGCCACCGGCCGGAAGCACCATCACGCTGACGGGGGGTTCCGGTTCGATCGCTGTTGCGGCGGGCGCGGGCACCGCCGGTACGTCGACCTCGCTGGTCTGCACGCCGTCCGCCGGCTTCACGTCGACGGTCACGGGCAGCCCGTTCGCTCCGAACAGCAGCGGCACAGTCAATCTTGGCTGTACGCCGACGCCGGGTGGGCCTGTGCAGAACGGTACGGTTTCGTGCGATCCGACGCAGTCGGCTGGCACGGATCAGCCGGCTCAGGTCTTCAACGTCACCTGCCCTGCTGCACCGGCAAACCAGGCTCCGACGCTGACGTTCACGCCGCCGCCCCCCGGTCCGATCACGCTGTCGCCGGGTGGCACGGGTTCGATTGCGGTCGCCGCTGGCCCGGGTACGCCCGGTACGACGACATCGCTGGCCTGCACGCCGTCGGCCGGCTTCACGTCGACCGTCACGGGTAGCCCGTTCGCGCCGAACACCACCGGCTCCGTCAACCTCGGCTGCACGCCGACGCCGGGTGGACCCGTGCGGAATGGTACGGTTTCGTGCGATCCGACCCAGTCGGCCGGCACGGACCAGGCGCCGGCGGTGTACAACGTCACCTGTCCTGCGGCGCCTGCTGCACCGTCAGAGTTCAACGCTCCGCTGTCGGCCGCCCTGTTCGGCGCGCCCGGCACGACCGCGACGGGCTCGATTCCGGTCAGCAACACCGGCACCGGTACCCTCACGATCACCTGCGCCCCGCCGACTGGTGGGTTCACGGTGACGAGTGGTCCGGCCGCGACGGTTCCGGCGGGTGGCTCGACGACGATCGGTCTTTCGTGCGTGACCCCGGGAGCTGCCGGCGCCACGTCGACCGGCTCGCTCGTCTGCACGACCAACGACGCTGATGAAGGTACCGTCACGTTTGCGTTGTCTTGCAGCTCGCAGATCGTGTCGGTTCCGGCGCTCGGCAACACGGCGAAGGGCATGCTCGTCGCACTGCTGGCAGGCCTCGGCCTGTTCGGCTTCGCGATGCGCCGCCGCATCGTCTGACCGACGCGTCACGCAGGAAAACGAGCGGCGTCGAAAGGCGCCGTTCGATGAAATCAAGGGGCGCCCGCGAGGGCGCCCTTTTTTTGTGCTTCCCGGCAGACGCCGGGCGGCTCAGACGTCGACGAATCGCAGCTCGGGTCCCGCGACGACCAGCGCGCTCCCGCGCTCGTACCAGTCGCCGAGCACGACGCGCTCCGCATCGCCCCGGGCGCGCGGCAGGGCGTGCATCGCGCGCCGATGGGTGTGGCCGTGGATGAGGCGCGTCACGCCACTGCGCTCGAGCATCGCCTCGACCGCCGCCGGCGCGACGTCCATGATCGTCGGGATCGCCGACCGCGTGTGCCGTTCGCTCTCGTTCCGCGCCTGCTGCGCGAGCGCGCGCCGCTCGGGCAGGGTGCCGGACAGTACCGCACGCTGCCACGCCGGATCGCGCGACTGGCTGCGGAACCGCACGTACTCGACGTCGTCGGTGCACAGCGTGTCGCCGTGCATGACGAGCGTCGGACGGCCTTCGATGTCGAGCACGACGTGCTCGGGCAGCAGCGCCATGCCGCAGCGCCGGGCGTAGTTTTCGCCGAGCAGGAAATCCCGGTTCCCGTGCAGGAACGAGATCGGAACGCCGCTGCGCCCGAGCGCTGCGAGCGCGTCGGCGACCGTGCCGGCGAGCGGCGCGTCGTCGTCGTCGCCGATCCAGGTCTCGAACAGGTCGCCGAGGATGTAGAGCGCGTCGCTGCGTCGCGCGTCGTGCGCGAGGAACTCGAGGAACGATTCGACGATCGCGGGACGCGATTCGTCGAGGTGCAGGTCCGCGATGAACAGCGTCGTCATGCGCGCGACGATACGCGGACGGGCGATGCGATGCATCGGCCGTCCGGTGCCGCGGCGAGGCTCAGGGCAGGATTTCGGCGCTGTTGATGACGATCGCCGTCTTCGGAACATCCTTCGGCAGCGGCCCGGCCGGCGCCGTCTCGACCGCCTTGATCTTCTCGACGACATCCATGCCTTCGACGACTTTGCCGAATACGGCATAGCCCCAGGTGAAGCCGTTCTCGGGACTGACGTGGTCGAGTCGCGAATTGTCGACGACGTTGACGAAGAACTGTGCGGTCGCGGAGTTCGGATCGTTGGTGCGGGCCATCGCCACGGTGCCGAGCGTGTTCGACAGCCCGTTGTTCGCCTCGTTCGCGATCGCTGCGCGCACGGGCTTCTGCTTGAGGTCGGCGGTGAATCCGCCGCCCTGGACCATGAATCCATCGATGACGCGATGGAAGATCGTGCCGTCGTAATGCTTGTCGCGGACGTACTGGAGGAAGTTCTCGACCGACTTCGGCGCCTTGTCGGGATAGAGCTCGATCACGATGTCGCCCATCGTCGTGTGCAACGCGACCTTCGGATTCACCGCCGCGGTCGATTCCGCCGGTGCCGCTGCCGCTGCCGCAGGCGCGGTCGGCTCGGCGGGCGCGTCCTGCGCGATGACGGGACCCGCGCCGAGCGCGGCGAACAGCAGTACCAGGTGCTTCAGCATGGGATGTCCTCGACCGCGGGTTGCGGCGGCGAAGGATATCGCCTCGGCGCACGGGCGTGCGATTCCGCGATCGAAAGGCCCGTTCGCGGGGCTGGCCGGAGCGCTCGCGGTCAGCGCTTCGTCGCGCGGGCCCGCAGCCGCGCCATGAGACCGCTCGGCGCGATCGGCTCGACCGCGACGGGCGGCACGCCCTCGGCCGAAACGAAGCCGGTCGCCGAATACGCGTTGACGAAGTCGACGACGTCGGCGAGCGCCGCACCCGACTGGTCGGCGATGTCGGAGAGGCTCGCGGGCCCCTTCATCATGATCGTCGCGATGCGGAAATGCTTCGGATACTCGCGCTCGATCTGCGGCCACTTCACGAGCTTGAAGCGCGCATTGAGGTCGAGGCCCGGCAGCAACTGGCCGTTGGAGTTGATCAGCGTGTAGAGCCAGACGAGCCGGCTGAGCGGCTGGCTTCCGGCTTCGCGCAGGCCGTGCAGCACGGCGGCCGACACGGGCTCCCATGCGCTGCGCGGGATCATGCCGGTGCAATACGGGATCAGCGGCTTCAGCGCGGTCGGGCCGAAATACGATTCGGACGCGACGTCGATCGTCAGTGACGGGTTGCCGCCGATCGCGATGCGCGACGCGTGCGGCAGCGCATCGATCGCGAAGAACTCGATGAGGCTCAATTCGCTCGCCAGCGCGGGCGCTGGGGGTGCGGGGACGGGCGCCTCGGCTGCAGCGGGCGGTGCGCTCGACATCGTCGCCGGCGCAGCCGCGCGCACGGGCGCCTGTTGCGGTTGCGCGGGCGGCGCAGGAGTCGGGCGCCCGGGAAGCGGCGCGACCGCGACCCGCGCGGGCTCGGCGATCGGCGCCGGCGCGGGGGCAGGCGACTCGTCGAGCTGGATCGACTGGAACGCGCGCAGTACGGCGTCGCTCGTGACCGGGCGCGACAGCACGAACTCGTGGTCGGGGTTGCGATGCGCCGTCAGCGCGATGATCTTGCGGCCCGCCCCGTGCGCGCGCAGCCAGTCCATGTGGCCGTAGACCGAATCGACGTCGATCAGCAGCACGTCGGCTTCCGACTCGTTCGCCCAGTGCCATGCATGCGGCAGTTGCGCCTTGACGCGCTCGAGCAGCTGCTTGATCTGGTCGAGGTCCGCGGACGGAACACTGACCGCGGCGACGCGCTTGGCGATGGCCATTCTGGACTTGTCCGACCGGGCAGGTGTCGCCTGCGCAAGCGCGATTCCTGCGTTGTTATTCAGAGTCACGCGGGACTCCCCCGAGGCTGGAATTCTGACACACGCACCGACCCTCGCGGATGGGCTCGGCGCCTCTAGCTGTGACGGACCCGGGCCGGCTCCCACCTGCGCCGCTATGCTTCGCGCTCGCGCCGGGAGGATCCTTGCCATGCGTATCGCCGCGTTCCTGTCGTTGTTCATCGCATGCCCGTTGCACGCGGACACCCAGTTGCCGCGAACCCCTGCGCCGGCCGACGCGGTCGTGTATTTCATCGCTCCGAAGGACGGCGAGACCGTCCGCGGGGAGTTCGTCGTACGTTTCGGCCTGTCCGGGATGGGGATCGCGCCGGCGGGGATCGCGCTCGACAAGACCGGCCACCATCACCTGCTCATCGACGCGGGCACCGCGGTGTCGCTCGACCGGGCGATTCCAGCAGATGACAAGCACCGCCACTTCGGCGGGGGCCAGACCGAGACGCGACTGACACTCCCGCCCGGCACGCACACGCTGCAGCTGCTGCTGGCCGATCACCTGCACGTCCCGCACGATCCACCGGTCGTCTCGCCGGTCATCACGATCACGGTCGATTAACGACGGGCTCTACCGTTCCTTCACGCGCCGCGCGAAATCATCGCGGCGTGCGATGTAGTGACACTCTCCCGCGTCGTTGCGCGTTCGCTGGTGCATGGCAGACATTACGGCGGGATCCAAACTCCGACCCGCGGCACAGGTTGGCGTTTTCCGCGGACCTATAATTCCGCTCCGGGGCACGTTCGAGGATTCGCGGAAATGACCTTCACGACAACGCGCACGGTGAGTGCGTGGCTTGCTGCGCTGCTCGCCTTCCTGTTCGCGCTGCCGCCTGCCGCTGCCGCCGACGTCGACGACGCGGGCGAGGACAAGGTGTCCGCAGCGGTTCGCGAATTCGTCGCGAAGAACCTGCCCGTCGCCCAGACCTTCCAGTCGCCCGGCGCTTTCGCGAACGACTACGGGTTCTCGGTCGCGATCAACGAGCGATTCGCCGTGATCGGCTCGCCGGGCGAGCCTGCGACGACGACGGCGTACGGCACGATCCACATCTACAAGCGCGTCAATTCCGCGACCGGCCAGCCGTGGCAGCGGATCCAGACGATCGTCGCGTCCGACCTCGACGGCTTGGGGAGCGGCGCCGACCGCTTCGGTGAATCGGTCGCGCTTTCGGGCACGACGCTCGTGGTCGGCTCGCCGGTGGACACCGACGATGGCAACCAGGTCCAGCGCGTCGGGTCGGCCTACGTGTTCACGTACGACCTCACGCGCACGCCGACGCCGGGTTTCGTGTTTCGCACCAAGCTGCTCGCGTCTGCAGCTGGCCTCGGTGTCGACGGGGACGGCTTCGGACGTTCAGTGGCGGTCGCGGGCCCGCACGTCGTCGTCGGCGCGCCCGGCGCGGATCCCGCCGGGGTCTTTGGCGCCGGCGCCGCGGCGCTTTATGCCTGCACGCGCGCGGCTCCTCCGAACATCAACTGCGCGTTCCGGACCCTGCTCGTCGCGCCGGACCCCCGTTCGAGCGGGCAGTTCGGCCGCTCGGTCTCGGCGACGTTGCCCGCCGGCGAGCCGAACGCGACGATCGCGGTCGGCGCGCCCGGTCAGTGCGCGACGCCGACGTGCGATCCATCGCCCGGCGCCGTCCACGGCGCGGCGTACGCGTTCACCGTGGCGGCCGCCGGCGCGATTCCTCCGGCGCAGCGGCTCCTCGATTCGGTGCCCGCGCTGTTCGCGTTGTTCGGCCAGTCGATCTCGGTCGACGGCACGACGCTCGCGGTCGGCGCACCGGGTGACGCGAGCCGGGGCGCCGTGCAGCTGTTCGAGCGCAGGACCGGCGGATTCGTCGCGACGACGAAGCTGCGGCCGTCCGCCGTGCAGTCGATGCAGTTCGGCGCGTCGGTATCGCTCGCGCGCGGCCGGCTCGTTGTCGGCGCACCGTTGCGCTCGGTCGGCACGCCGGAACCTGCGAGCACCGGTTCGGCGTTTCTCTACGAACAGGTGCGCGACCAGTGGGTGCAGCGCGACGAGCTGTTCCGTGTCGCCTCGACGACCGATTCGCGCTACGGCTGGGCGGTCGCGACCGGCGGGGGCGCGGTGCTCGTCGGCGAGCCGAACGGACCGACGCCGCCGACCTCGTCGCCCGGTCGTGCGTACGGCTATCTCGTCGCGCGCAGCGCGAACGTCACGCGCATCGCAAACCCCAACACGATCGAGGCAGACGCCGATCGCTTCGGCAGCGACGTCGCGATCAGCGGCGGATTCATGGCGGTCGGGTTGCCGAACCGTGCGTCGGCCGGCACGCCGAACGTCGGCGAGGTGCGCCTGTACCAGCAGACCGCCGGTGGCGGCTGGGTGCCGACGAACCAGGCCGCGCTCGCGTTTCCCGAGGCCGTGCTCGCGAATGCGCGCTTCGGCCAGGCCGTCGCACTCACGCAGAACGCGGCTCACCTCGTCGTCGGCGCGCCCGGCGCATTTGCCGGCGCGGGCGGCAACGCCGGCGCCGTGTTCGTCTATGCACGCAGCGGCACGGCATTTCTGCCGGCGGTGCAGCGTTTCAAGCTCGTGCGGCCGGCCGGCGTGATCGGCGACGACTTCGGCGGTGCCGTCGACATCAGCCCGTCGGCGAACCTGCTCGTCGTCGGCGCGCCGCAGGCCGACGGTGGCCGCGGTGGCGTGACGGTATTCCGCGACGTCAATGCCCCGGCACCGTCGTCCGGCGTCACGGCGCTCGCGAAGTTCGACGGCGGCGGCAACGTGCCGCCGCCGGCGGGCGGCGGCATCGGGGACAAGTGGGGCAGCTCGGTCGCGACCGACGGCAACCAGGCCGTCGCGGGCGCACCGGAGAACGGCGCGGGCGACGATGGCGGCGACGGCTTCGCAACTGTCATCGACGACGGCGGCAGCGGCACCTTCGTCAACATGGCGACGGTCGACGCGCCGCCCGACACGGGCGCAGGCGACGAACAGGACTTCGGCGCGGCAGTCGACATCGACAACGGCATGGTCGCCGTCGGCGCGCCGGGCACGGACATGGCCGACGCCGATCAGGGCGGGATGAATCCCGACGAAGGCGTCGCGTACGCCTACGACGTCTCGAGCAACCCCGCGCAGCCGTCCGCGCCCGTGACGCTCGAGCAGCCCGGTGGCGGGATCGGCGACAAGTGGGGCAGCTCGGTCGCGGTGGACGGCGGCAGCGGCACGGTCGGATCGGGCGGGCCCGGCGCCGACGTGCCGACCGACAGTGGCGTCAGTACCGACCAGGGCGCGGTCTCGACGTTCGACTGCTACGTTGCGCCGTCCGGCCTCGTCGTGTGTCCGCACGACGAAACGCTGTTCGGCAAGAACGCGTCGCACGACGAAGGCATCGGCAGCGCGCTCGACATCGAGAACGGCGAGCTCGCGATCGGCGCGCCCGACGCAGGCCCCGCCGACGAAGGCGCGATCTACGTCACCGAAGACCTGTTCGCGGTCGACGGGCTGTTCCGGGACGGTTTCGAGTGACGCAGGGGGCGTGGCCCTTAGGCCGGCCCTATTTCGTTTCATGCGTTGCGATGATGCATCAGAGGTGAAGTCGTGAAACGAGCGCTGCTCCATGGCAAGTCGTACGCCGGTTTCGTCGCGTGCCTCTTCGCGGCGGGTTTCGCCACGTCCGCGATGGCCCAGCACGAGACCAAAGTGCCCGCCGACGTCGAGGCCGTGCTCAGCAAAGCGCTTACACCGACGCAGACGCAGACGCTGGGACCAACGCGTTTGCCGTCGGGCTCCGTCACCGGCGACTTCGGCTACTCGCTCGCCGTCAGCGACAAATACGCCGTGATCGGCTCGCCCGCGGATACCGTCGCCGGCGGAGGCGCGAGCCAGAACGGCTCGGTCTATATTTTCGAGCGCGTCAACAGCGCAACCACGCCGTGGAAGCTGCTCGACCGGCTGACGCCACAGACCACCGCCCCCGAGCGTTTCGGGCAGGCCGTCGCGGTGTCCGGCGATCTCGTCGTGATCGGCGCGCCAGGCCTGAAGGGCAACACCGTGAACGGGGGCGTCGGTCGCGCGTTCGTGTACGTGCGCGATCCCGCCGCGCGCACGACGCCTTTCTTCATGCGGCGCGACACGCTCGCAGGCTCGGACCCTCCAAACACGGTCGACGACATCGCCAACAACGGCGCCGCGTTCGGCGAGTCGGTCGGCGCGGTCGTGCAGAAGTTCTACAACTTCCTGAATGGCACCACGACGACTACGACGCACGTGTTCGTCGGCGCGCCGCAGGCGGACACGCGCGATCCGGACGACGGCACCGTCCGCCGCACCGGCGCGGTGCTCGTCTACCGCTGCACCGTCGGCAAGGCGCTTCCGCCGAATCCGCCGACGTACGTCTGCTCGACCGGCGGGACATCGGGCAAGATCTTGGTCCCCGACCTGCACGTGGCAGGCGCAGACTTCGGTCAGTCGCTTTCGGTCGTGCCGCCGAAGCCGACGAGCTTCTTCGTCACACCGTCGACCATCACGCTCGCGGTTGGATCCCCTGATCAGTGCTCGAATTGCCTCGTGTTCCCGCCGCAGGCCGCGGTGTTCGGCGGAGCCGCGTACGTTTTCTACGGCTCGGGTCCGAACTGGGGCCGGCCGACGTACATCCGGCCCGGCTCGGGCATCGCAACGGGTGACGACTTCGGCGACGCGCTCGCGTTCAACGGCACCCAGCTCGCCATCGGCGCGCCGCGCGACAATGCGCTGAACGGCACTGTGCGCATCTTCCAGAAGTCGGAGTTCTCTCCGAGCCCGTGCGGAGGCTTCACCAGCGGAACGCCGCAATCCGCGTGTGCCTGGTCGTCCGTCCAGACGCTCGGGCCCGGCGCGAGCGGCGGGATGCTCTTCGGTCAGCGCGTCGCGTTCTACGGGAACCAGCTCCTCGTCGGCGCGCCAAACCGGCAGGTCGTGCTGAACACGCTGCAGGGATCGGTGTTCTACTTCGACCGTGCGACGCCCACTGCGCCGCTCGCGTTCCAGTTCGAGCTCTCCCGCACAGGCGTGACCGGCGACACGAACTTTGGCTCCGCGGTCGCGGTGCTTGGCGGCTCGCTGCTCGTCGGCGAGAAGAACGGGCCGAACGGCGGCACATCGCCGCCGGGTCGCGTCTACACGTACACGCTGACGAAGCCTGTGTCGCGCACGCCGAATCCGGCGCCGACCACGGCGCCGACCGGCGATCGCTTCGGCACGATCACGGTCCTGCGTGACGGCGTCATGCTCGTCGGCGTGCCCGGTGCCTCCAGCGGCGGCCTTGCGAACGTCGGCCTCGTGCGCGTCTACGTGCCGAATCCCGCGGCGCCCGGCACGCACATGCTCTTACAGACGATCACGCCGCCGCCCGGCGAGTCGATCGCGAACCTGCGCTTCGGCCACGCGCTCGCGCTGACCGCGTCGGGCAACCGTATTCTGATCGGCGCGCCCGGTGCGGACGCCGTGCCCGGAGACGGCAGCGTCGTGCCGGTCGGCGCCGTATTCGTCTACGGGCGCGGGGCGTTCGCGACGAGCTGGACGCTCGCGACCGACGGCGAAAACAAGCTGCTGCATCCGACGCCACAGGCGGCATCGGACTTCGGCGCATCGCTCGATGTGGATCCGGCTGGTGCGGTGCTCGTCGTCGGTGCGCCGAACGCCG
>DATLNY010000222.1:0-3531 GCA_035536495.1 Candidatus Saccharimonadia bacterium
ACCTAGCTGTCGTCGGCGAGGCGCAGCTTCGCGAGCGCCGCGGAGTCGAGCACGCCGCCGTGCGCGATGATCGCCGCGGGTTGCCCGAGGAATTTCGCGATCGTCGCGACGACATCGTCGGCGTGGGCCAGGTCGGGATCGATGCGGTTGCCGATCCAGCCGCCGAACAGGCACCGATCCGCGCGTATCGCGCGCGCAGTCAGCAATGCATGGTTGATGCAGCCCAGCCGCAGGCCGACGACGAGCACGACCGGCAGCCCGAGCGCGCGCACGAGGTCGGACTGCATCGCGTCGCCGCCGAGCGGCACACTCCAGCCGCCGACGCCCTCGACGACCATCGTCGCGCCGTCGGCTGCGAGCGCGCGGAAGCGCGACGAAATCGCGGCGGGGTCGATCGAGACGCCGTCGATCGCGGCGGCCAGGTGCGGCGCGATCGGTTCCCGCAGCACATACGGATTGACGTCGGCGTACGGGGGCTTCGGCGCGGGCAGCGCATCGAGCAGCGCGAGCGCGTCGTCGTTGCGAAGGCCGTGCGTCGTTTCCTTGGCGCCGCTTGCGACCGGCTTCATCGCGCGCACCGGCACGCTTTCGGCGGCGAGCGCGCGGATCAGCGCGCAGGCGACGTAGGTCTTGCCGACGCCGGTGTCGGTGCCCGAGAGATACCAGCCCGAGCTCATGCGGGCACCCGGTTGCGGCGGCGGCGCCGGCGCTTCGGGCCGACGACGGTCGCGGGCGGAACCGGCGGCATCGCGATCCCGGCGCGCTGCATGCGCGCCCGCTCGCGCCTTTCTGCGACCTGCATGATCGCGCCGGTGAAGGCCATCAGCGCGTAGACCATTCCCGGGATACCGGCCAGCGCGGCGTTGCGCATGTCATCGAACGGAAGCAGCATCGCGAGCACCATCGACAGCACGCCGAGCGCCGGCACGATCGACCAGCGCACGAGCTCGACGCGCGTCGCGACCTGCTCGTCGACGGTGAGCCCGAGCGCGGCGCGCAGCTTCCACGCGTGGCGATAGAGCAGCACGACGACGAAGCCGAGCGTCGACCACGCAACGGCGTAGACGATGTACATGCGGCGCACGTCCGCGAGCTCCACGCCGCCGTAGCCGGACTGGATTCGCCACGCCTCGGGCAGCGCGCGCGTCGCCCACCCGAACGCGAGGCCGAACATCATCCGCAGCGGATAGACGTACAGGAGCACCAGGAACACGAGCAGCAGCGACAGGAACAGCGCCATGCCGTCGTCGAGCCCGAAGCGCCGGCTCCACGTGTTGTGCGCGTGCCAGAACATCGCGACGAGCGCGAAGCTCGCGGCGAACGCCGGAATGCCCTTGAGCGCCTCGACCATCGCGGGCACCGATTCGGGCACCGTGCCGACGCGGATGACGAGCAGCGTGACCGCGAACGCGAACGCCGCGTCGACGAACGCCTCGAGCCGCGTGACCTGGTGTCCGCGTTCGCGGAAGCCGTCCTTGCGCATGGGCGGGGTGCGATCCATCGCGGAACTCTAGTCGAGCCCGGTCCGCAGGGCGAGCGTTGCCACCCATCACGGCGGGCAGCCCGCTAGAATCGCCGCATGTTCCAGGCCGCGAAGATCGAGGCGACCGACAAGCCCGGGCAATACGCGCAGCTCGTCGAGCAGGCCCGCGCGCTGCTCGCGGGCGAACGCGACCGCATCGCGAACGCCGCGAATTTCTCCGCGCTCGTCTACCACGCGCTGCCGGACCTCAACTGGGCGGGCTTCTACTTCCACGACGGCCATGAGCTCGTCGTCGGCCCGTTCCAGGGCCTGCCCGCGTGCGTGCGCATCGCGCTCGGCAAGGGCGTGTGCGGCACCGCCGCGCAGACCGGCACGACGCAGGTCGTGCGCGACGTCGACGCGTTCCCCGGGCACATCGCCTGCGATTCTGCGTCGCGTTCGGAGATCGTGGTGCCGCTCGTCGCGGCGGACGGGAACCTGCTCGGCGTGTTCGACGTCGACAGCCCGGTGCTCGCGCGCTTCGACGAGGCCGACCGCGCGGGCATGGAAGCGCTCGTCGGCGTCTTCCTCGACTCACTCGCCGCGGGCCCGCACCGATGACGCAGGAAACCGCCAAGCTGCTCAACATCGGGCCGAAGTCGGCGGCGTGGCTGCGCCAGGTCGGCGTGCGCACGATCGACGATTTGAAGCAGCACGGCGCGCTCGGCACGTTCATGAAGGTCAAGCGGGCCGGGTTCCGGCCGAGCCTCAACCTGCTCTACGCGCTCGCGGGCGCGGAGCAGGGCGTGCACTGGACGGCGCTGGCGCCGGATTACAAGGCGGCGCTCGTGACCGAAGTCAGCGCGCTCGACGATGCGGCGAAGCTCGCGAAGAAGTTCATCACGCCCGCGCGCGACATCCCGGTCGAGCGTGCGCCGGTCGACGACGAGGCGCTGCCCGATCCGGCCGTGCTCGACGTGCCCGACAACGATCCCGACGCCGGCTCGGGCGACGCGGGGACCGGCACCGAATCGAGCGAGTAGTGTTTCCCCGCTCCCCCCGGGGAGAGGGGAGGGTCAGGGACGCACGACCGCGAAATCGCGCGCGTTCTCGTGCCACGCGGGGGTCGAGCGGATCGCTTGCAGCACGTCCTCGACGCGCTCGACGACCGACCACATCGCGGCGTGCTCGGGATTCATGAAACGCTCCGCGATGGTGAGGTCGAGGAACTGCGCGAGCGGCGTGTAGTAGCCGCGCGTGTTGACGAGCACGATCGGATTGAAATAGAGCCCGAGCCGCTTGAGCGTGATCGCCTCGAACAGCTCCTCGAGCGTGCCGCAGCCACCCGGCAATGCGATGACCGCATCGGATCCCGCGAGCAGGCGGTGCTTGCGCTCGCGCATGTCCTCCACGACCTCGAGCGTCGCGAGGCCGGGATGCTGCCACTCGACCTCGGTCATGAACTTCGGGATCACGCCGATGACACGGCCGCCCTGCGACAGCGCGCCGTCGGCGAGCGCGCCCATCGACCCGACGCCGCCGCCGCCGTAGACGACGGTGCAGCCCGCCTGCGCGAGCAGCACACCAAGCTGGTATGCCTGTCGCCGGTATTCCGGATCACTCGAGTCGCTCGACGCGCAATAGACACAAACTCGCACACGAGCTCCAGGCACCGCGAGGGGAACCCCCAGTCTAGAGGCCTTGCGCCAACCTGGCATGACGCGCCGCCACACGACGCGACGAGGGCCCGATCTCGCAATGCGGGCCATGGATGGCCCGCCGCGCAGCGGAAGCCGGGTCCGGATTCACTCCGGGCCCGGCGCGTCGAAACTCGGCCATGGATGGCCGATGTTTCGACCAGAAGAAACTTAGAATCGGCCGCCGCGACGGGGAGGTCGCGGCGACCGAGGGTCCCGGGGACGCGATGCCCGCGGGGTGACCCCCGCTGGGGAGGCGGGGATCGTGCGCCGCCTTGGGGAAGGACGGCGCGGCGCGAACCTTACTCCATCTCTCGCCGCCGCGCGCAGTGCCTTTCGGGGTGCGCCGCGACCTGCCTCTCCCGTGACGCG
>DATLNY010000223.1:0-7639 GCA_035536495.1 Candidatus Saccharimonadia bacterium
GGCGGCCACTGCGGAGCAGGGCCTCGAACGCAGCGCGCTGCACCGCCGGGCTGAAATAGTTGCCCTGCATCTCGTCGCAGCCTTCGGCGCGCAGGTAGCGCAGTTGCCCTTCGGACTCCACGCCCTCGGCGACGACCTTGAGCTCGAGTCGGTGCGCCATTGCGATGATTGCGGTCGCGATCGCGGCGTCCTCGGGATTCGTCGTGATGTCGGTGACGAAGCTGCGATCGATCTTGACCGAATCGAACGGGAAGCGCTTGAGGTGCGCGAGCGACGAATACCCCGTGCCGAAATCGTCCAGCGCGAGCTTGACGCCGAGCGCGCGCAGAGCGCGCAACGTCGTCGCGGCGGCAGCGGGATCCTTCATGACGGCGCTCTCGGTCAGCTCGAGGTCGAGCAGCGAGGGCTGCAGGCCGTGCGTCGCGAGCGCCTCGCGCACGGTACGCAGCAGGTCGCCGCCCTCGAACTGGAACGCCGAGAGGTTGACCGCGACCGGCACGACGCCGAGCCCGGACTGCTGCCATGCGGCCTGCTGCGCGCAGACGGTGTCGATGACCCACTCCCCGATGCGTCCGATCAGGCCGGTTTCCTCGGCGAGCGACACGAACTCCGCCGGCGGCACGAGGCCGCGGTCGGGGTGCTCCCAGCGCACGAGCGCCTCGGCGCCGACCAGCGCGCCGTTGCGCAGGTCGACGCGGGGCTGGTAGTGCAGAACGAACTGGCGGTCGTCGATCGCGGTTCGCAGCGCGTCCTCGAGCGCGCGCCGGCGCGCGAGCCGCGCGTTCATCTCGATCGAGAAATACGAGTAGCGCTCGCCATTGGCCTTCGCGATCTTGAGCGCCGACTCGGCGCTCTGGAACACCGCGCTCGCGTCGGCCCCGTCGGCCGGGAACAGCGCGATGCCGGCCTGCACCGCGAGCAGGATCTGCTGGCCGCCGACCTCGAAGGGCTCCTCGAGCAACTCGAACACGCAGTCGCGCAGCCGCGTCGCGACCTGCGCCTGGTCGCGCGGGCTTGCGAGCGCGAACGTATCGGCCGCGATGCGCCCGAACGTGTACGGCTCGACGAGCCCCTGGTCGAAGCGGTCCGCGAATCGCCGCAGCAGCTCGTCGCCGACCTCGCGCCCCAGCGTGTCGTTGATGCGGGTGAAATGCTCGACGTCGACGACGACGACGCTGACCTTCTCGCCGGTCTCGCGCGCCGCGAGCACGAACTGTTCGAGGCGGTCGCGGAACAGGCGCGCGTTCGCGATGCCGGTCAGCGGGTCGTAGTACGCGAGGTCCTCGAGCCGGCGCGACTGCTCGATGTGCTCGAGCGCGAACGAGAGGTCGGCCGTCATCCATTCGAGCAGCGCGATCTCGTCGGCGTCGAAGAAGCCCGGCTCGCGCGCGAGCAGCACCAGCGCGGTGACGTTGCGCGCGCCGACCTGCAGCGGGAACGCGGCGCCCGAACCGTAACCGCGCCGCTCGAGCTCCTCGCGCACGCCGGCGACCGCCGGTTCGGCCGCGAGCTCGTTGACGATGAACGGGCGACGCGAAGGCGTGCCGTCGCTGCGCGGCGCCACGACCGGGAACACGTCGCGGATCGCGTTCTGGACCAGCGAGATCGCGGCGCGGTCGGGCCCGAACGACGCGACGATCGCGTGCGAGCGATCCCGTGCGTCGATCTCGGCCACCCAGGCCATCGGGAATACGCCCTCGAGCGCGGCGACACGGCAGGCCTCGAGCAGCAGCTCGTTGCGGTCGCGCACGCGCAGCATCGCGGAGCTGATCCCACCGATCACGGCGTGGATGCGGTTGAGTCGCGCGATCTTGTGCTGCTGCTCGAAATGGCTCGTGACGTCGTGCGCGAGCACGAAGCGGGTCCGCATCCCGGCGAACTCGAGCGGATGCGAGCTGATCTGCACGTCGATCACGGACCCGTCGCGCCTGCGGTGGCGCACGATGCCGGAGTGCGCCACGGCGGGATCCGCTTGCGTGTCGCCGGCGGCCCCCGGTGCGACCGCCTTGCGGCGCTCCGCGAACAAGGCCCGCTCGGGCTCCGGCAGGATGTCGGCGATCGTCATCGCGAGGAACTCGGCGCGCGTGTAGCCGTACTGCGCGATCGCGGCTGCGTTGACGCCGAGGAACCGCAGCGTTTCGCGGTCGTGGAGCCACATCGGCGTCGGGCTGGCGTAGAACAGCTGCCGGTAGCGTTTTTCGCTTTCGGCCGCGTGCGTTTCGAGCCGGCGCCGCTCGGTGATGTCCTCGCCGATGTGCGCGGAGCCGATCGGTGTGCCGTCGGCGTCGCGCAGCACGGTGTTCGACCACCGTGTCAGCAATCGCCTGCCGGCCCGCGTGACGATCTCGGTCTCGACCCTCGCCGCCTCGGGCCGTTCGGCGAGCACGGCGCGATGTGCCTCGAGCGTGTCGGCCACCGCTTCGGGCGCGAGGAACAGCTCGAACTTGCGGCCGAGCACTTCGTCTGCGCTCCAGCCCGTCAACTCGAGCAGCAACGGGTTGCAGTACGCGATGCGGCCCTCGTCGTCGACCACCGCGGCGAGCATGCCGATGTGATCGAGCAGCCGGTAGAAGCTCCGCGTGCCTTCGTCGAGGCTGGCGGCGACGAAGCTCGCATCGATCGTTGATACGGGGCCTTCGCGCTGCTCCACGGTCACGCTCCGCTTCGTCGGCGCGCCAGCGCGCCGATCCATTGCCGATCGCCGGCGACGCTCGTGCGTTCCGGCATCGCTTGGAGGCCCCCTGATGGCCTTGGGTCGATTATGGGTCCGCGACTGCCCGGAACGAACGGACCGAAACGCGTGGTTGCGCCCGCCGTTCAGGTCCCGCTGACGCGGGGCGGACCTCGCGATGCTAGGGTCGTGCGATGGACCCGGCGCCCGAACGACCAGCCACGGCGCTCTTCGTGCTAGCGCTCGCCAGCGCTGCGGCCTCGGTCGCGGCGATGGTCTGGTTCGGGCAATCGGCCGGTGCCCTCGCGTCGTGGTTCACGCTCTGGGTACTGTCGCCGCCGATCGTCGCGCTCGCGTTGGCAAAGTGGATGCCCGGCCGCTTCCGCACCTGGCCGCCGCTTGCGCTCGCGGGGCTCGCGCTGCTGTTCGGGCCCGTGGTCTACGCGGGCGTTGCGCTCGGCCCGGCCGATGCGCAGAACGCGCTCGTGTTCGCGATCGCGCCGTTCTGGCAATTGCTCGCGCTCGGCGTCGCGTGGCTCGCGGCGATCGCCTTGAACGCGTGGGCGGCACGGCACCCCTGAGCGTCGGTCCCGCGTCAGCGCGCGCGGATCGCCCGGACCAGCTCGCCGGGATCGGCGATCGGTGCCTGGCACGTCATCCCGCGACACAGGTACGCGATGCCGCCGGCGCGTGGCGCGCGCTGCGCGAGCAGCCCCGGCAATGGCGCGCCGTCGGCGACGACGTAGACGCGGGCCTCGGTCGGCGCGAGCGCGGATTGCACGCGCAGCCAGCGGCCGAGGTCTCGCGCCTCGCCGCGTACGACGACCTGTGGCGGTGGCGCGAGCCATGTGCGTAGCGCGAGCACGAGGCTCGCGCAGCCGTGCGGCAGGTCCTTCATCGTCGGCGCTGCCGCGCGCAACGTGCGCTCGGCCGCGTCGAGGTAGCGCGTCTCGCCGAGCAGGTGCCCGAGGCGCAGCAGCGCGCGCGTCGCGATGCCGTTGCCGCTCGGCACGGACTCGTCGAGGAACGGCTTCTGGCGCGCGACGAGTGCCTCGTGGTCGTGCGCGGTGAAGAAGAAACCGCCGTGCTCGCGATCCTCGAAACGCGCGAGCAGCGCGTCGGCGAGCTCGACCGCCCAGTCGAGGTCGGCGCGGCGCCAGCGCGTCGCGAGCAATTCGAGCAAGGCATCGAGCAGGAACGCGTGATCGTCGAGGTACGCCGGGAAACGGCGCGGATCGCCCTTCGCGCCCGCGTAGAGGCGGCCGTCGAGCCAGACCGTGCGGCGCAGGTAGTTCACCGCGCGCTCGGCCCGCGCGAGCATGTACGGCGCGGCCAGCAGGCGCGCGCCGCGCGCGAGCCCCGCGATCATCAGCGCGTTCCACGACGACAGGATCTTGTCGTCGAGCCCGGGCCGGACGCGCTTCGCGCGCGCATCGAACAGCTTCGCGCGCACCGTCTCGAGCCGTTCCGCGACGGCGTCGCCATTCAGCGCGAGCTCGCCCGCGATCGAATCGATCGAGCGCGCGACGATCGGGTTCCAGGCGTGGCCTTCGAAGTTCTCGTCCCGGTCGAAGCCGTAGCGGCGCTCCGCGAGCGCGAGCTCGTCCTTCGAGAGCAGTGCCTCGAGCTCCTGACGCTGCCAGACGTAGTAGCGGCCTTCCTCGCCCTCGGAGTCGGCATCGAGCGCGGCGTGGAACGCGCCGTCGGCATGCGTGAGCTCGCGCGCGACGAAGCCCGCGATGCCGTGAGCGACGGCCGCGTACGCCGGCTCAGCGCAGCTGCGCGCGGCCTGCGCGTAGAGCGGCAGCAGCGCGGCATTGTCGTAGAGCATCTTCTCGAAGTGCGGGATCTCCCAGCGCGCATCGACGCTGTACCGGCAGAAGCCGCCGCCGAGCTGGTCGTGCATGCCGCCTTCGGCCATGCGCGTCAGCGTCAGCTCGAGCATGCGCGCGGCGTCGCGCTCGCCGTCCTGTGCGGTGACGGAGAGCAGCTCGAGCTCGGTCGCGTGCGGGAACTTCGGCGCGCGGCCGAAGCCGCCCCAGTGCGGATCGAAGCTGCGCGCGAGCTGCGCGAGCGCATGCGCGACCGGCGCGTCGTCGAGCACGAGCCCGGCCTGCGCCGGCGGCCCGCGCGCGTGCGACTGCAGGAAGCGCTGCATCGCGGCGTTCTGCGCGCGCATCTCGGCGGGCTGCTCGTCGTACCAGCGCCGCACGCGCTCGAGCACCTGCGTGAATGCGGGCATGCCGTGTCGCGGTGCGTTCGGGAAATACGTGCCCGCGAAGAACGGCACGAGGTCGTCCGGCGCGAGGAACATCGTCAGCGGCCAGCCGCCGCCGCGCTGCGACAGCGCCTGGTGCGCGAGCTGGTAGATCTTGTCGAGGTCGGGTCGCTCCTCGCGATCGACCTTGATGTTGACGTAGCGCTCGTTCATGACGCGCGCGGTCGCTGCGTCCTCGAACGACTCGTGCGCCATGACGTGGCACCAGTGGCACGCGCTGTAGCCGATCGACAGCAGGATCGGGATGTTCTCCGCGCGCGCCCGCGCGAGCGCTTCCTCGCCCCACGGATACCAGTCCACCGGATTGTCGGCGTGCTGGAGCAGGTACGGGCTCGTTTCCCTGGAGAGACGGTTGGCCACGGGGTAATGTTAGGGTCTGGGCGGCGCCGGCGGGGATCGGACACGACCGAGGATTGCGCGCGACCCATGCAGGAACCCGACGACACCCAGGAAATCGAGCTGCCGGCGCTCGCATTGAAGAAAGGCGAGGATGCGCGCCTGCGCGCCGGACATGCCTGGATCTTCAGCAACGAGGTCGATACGCGCAAGACGCCCTTGACCGGGTTTGCCCCCGGCCAGCATGCGGTCGTCGTCGACCATGCCGACAAGCCGATCGGGCTGGCGTACGTCAATCCGAACGCGCTGATCTGCGCGCGCGTCGTCGTGCGCGGGCTCAAGCACCCGATCGACCGCTCGCTGATCGTGCATCGGCTCAAGGTCGCGCTCGGCCTGCGCGAGCAGCTGTACGGGCGGCCGTGGTACCGCCTCGTTTACGGCGAGTCCGATGGACTGCCGGGGCTCGTGCTCGACCGCTACGGCGACGTCGTCGTCGGGCAGATCGGTACCGCGGGCATGGAGGCGCTGAAGGACGAGGTCGTCGCGGCGGTCGAGAAGGTGCTGAAGCCGCGCGCGTTCGTGTGGAAGAACGCAGGCTCCGTGCGCAGCCTCGAGGCGCTGCCGGAGTACGTCGAGACCGCGTTCGGCGAGCTGCCCGAGCGCGTCATCGCGGAGGAGGGCGGGCTCGAGTTCGAGATCGACGTGCTGCACGGGCAGAAGACCGGCTGGTTCTACGACCAGCGCGCGAACCGCGATGCGATGGCGCCGTACGTGCGCGATGGGCGCGTGCTCGACCTGTTTTCGTACGTCGGGGCGTGGGGCGTGCGCGCGGCGTCGTTCGGCGCGAGCGAGGTGCTCTGCGTCGATTCGTCGAAACCGGCGATCGAGGCGATCCGCGCGAACGCGATCGCGAACCGCGTCGGCGCGCGTGTCACCGCGATCGAGGAGGACGCATTCGATGCGTTGAAGCGACTGCGCCAGGCGAAGGAGCGCTTCGACACGGTGATCGTCGACCCGCCCGCGTTCGTCAAGCGCAAGAAGGATTTCGCGGAGGGGCGGCTTGCGTACCGGCGCATCAACGAGGCCGCGATGCAGCTGCTCGGCAAGGACGGGATCCTCATCACGTGCTCGTGCAGCTGGCACATGTCGCGCGACGCGCTGCTCGAAGCCGTCAACGCCGGCGCGCGGCATCTCGACCGCCACGTCCAGGTGCTGTCGCGGCTGCAGCAGGCGCCCGACCACCCGGTCAATCCCGCGATCCCCGAGACCGATTACCTCAAGGGTTTCATCTGTCGCGTCCTGATTTGACATTCCGCGGTCCGCACGGCATAATCCGCCCTGGCCCCGCCGGATCCCGTTCGTGCCCTACCTGCATCAGATCGACCCGGTCGCACTCTCGCTCGGTCCGGTCAGCATCCACTGGTACGGCCTGATGTACCTGCTCGCATTCGGGATCGGCTGGTGGCTCGGCTTGAAGCGCGTGCGCGCGGGACGGCTCCCAGTCACGGAGCAGGCGTACTCCGACCTGTTTTTCTACGGCATGCTCGGCGTCATCCTCGGCGGGCGGCTCGGCTACGTGCTGTTCTACGGCTTCGCCGATTTCCTCGCCGAGCCGCTGTCGATCCTGCGCGTCTGGGAAGGCGGCATGAGCTTCCACGGCGGGCTGCTCGGCGTTCTCGCCGCGATGCTGTACTGGTCGGCGCGCCAACGCGTCGCGTTCTGGGACACGATCGACTTCGTCGCGCCGCTGATCCCGCACGGCCTCGGGCTCGGCCGCCTCGGCAACTTCATCGGCGGCGAGTTGTGGGGGCGCACGAGCGACGTGCCGTGGGCCGTGATCTTCCCGAAGGCGCTGCCGCGGGCCTACGAGTCGCAGGACACGATGGTCGCCGCGTACAACAGCGGCGTGCTCGACGCGTACGCGCGGCATCCGTCGCAACTGTACGAGGCGGTGCTCGAGGGGCTCGTGATGTTCGCGATCCTGTGGTGGTACTCGTCGACGCCGCGCCCGCGCTATGCGGTATCGGGCCTGTTCGGCGTCCTCTACGGGACGTTCCGCTTCGCGGTCGAGTTCGTGCGGCAGCCCGACGAGCACCTGGGCTACCTCTACGGTGGCTGGTTGACGATGGGCATGCTGCTGTCGCTGCCGCTCGTCGCGATCGGACTGTTCCTGCTCGCGCTCTCGCGCCGCGCGCCGACCCTGCAACCCGTGACGGCGAGGGCCTGATCCGATGCGCGCCTACCTCGACCTGCTGCGCCACGTGCTCGACCACGGCGTCGACAAGTCCGACCGCACCGGCACCGGCACGAAAAGCGTGTTCGGCTACCAGATGCGCTACGACCTGTCGCGCGGC
>DATLNY010000224.1:0-4410 GCA_035536495.1 Candidatus Saccharimonadia bacterium
GCGCGCGGCTGCCGGCGCCGCAATTATCCGGCGACGATGCGCTCGCCGTCGGCCGCGTGCTCGCGCTCGCCTACCCCGACCGGATCGGGCGCCGGCACGCCGGCGACGCGCTGCGCTACCAGCTTACGAACGGCCGCGGCGCGCGCCTGCATCCCGAGAGCGCGCTGCGCGGCGAAACCTGGCTCGTCGCGAGCGAGCTCCGGCACGACGAGCGCGACGCGCTCGTGCTGCGCGCAGCGCCGGTCGACGAGGCCTACCTGCGCGAGCACCACGCGGCGCGCTTCACGCGCGCGTTGGAGGTCGGCTTCGAGCGTGACTCGCTCGGGCTCGTCGCGCACGAAGTCGGCCGGTTCGACGCGCTCGTGCTAGAGCGCCGCGCCGTGCCGCCGCCGCGCGGCGAGGCGTCGACGCGCGCGCTGCTCGACGGTGTGCGCGCGCTCGGACTCGACGTGCTGCCGTGGAGCGACGCGCTGCGCCAATGGCGCGTGCGCGTCGTCGCTCTTCGGGAATGGATGCCCGAGCTCGCGCTGCCGTCCCTCGACGACGACGCGCTGCTCGCGACGCTCGACGCCTGGCTCGGCCCGTGGCTGGCGGGCAAGGCGCGGCTTGCCGAGCTCGAGCCCGCCTCGCTCGCCGAAGCGCTCCACGCGCAGCTCGACCACGCGCAGCGACGCGCGCTCGACGAGCACGCGCCGGTCGCGTTGACCGTGCCGTCGGGTCAGTCGCGGCGGCTCGAGTACGCCGCAGGCGAGCCGCCGGTGCTCGCCGTGAAGCTGCAGGAGCTGTTCGGGCTCGCCGATACGCCACGCATCGCGCGCGACCGCGTGCCGGTCACCTTGCACCTGCTCTCGCCCGCGCAACGCCCGATCCAGGTCACGCAGGACCTGCGCGGCTTCTGGGAGCGCACCTATCCGGAAGTGAAGCGCGAGCTGAAAGGCCGTTACCCGCGCCACCCGTGGCCCGACGACCCGTGGAGCGCCGAGCCGACCGCGCGCGCGAAGCGACGCGGTTGACGCGCCTGCCGCGCGCGCGTCACTCGACGCTCGCGACCTGCGGCCCTTCGCGCCGGTCGGCCTCGAACAGCTGCTCGAGCTCGGCCTGGGCTTCCTGCGAGGTCTGCACGAGCTTCGACTCGTCGTCGTAGAACGCGTACTGCGATTCGAGCAGCGCCTCGTCGTGCGCACGGAATCGCGCGACGCGCGCGGCGGCCTCGTCACGCGGCAGCCCGAGGCCTTCGAGCACGTCGCGCGCGATCTCGAGGCTCGAATGGAACGTCTCCCGCACGACCGTCGCGACCTGCAGGTCCATGAGGCGGTAGGCGTGCTGGCGGTTGCGCGCGCGCGCGTAGATGCGCAGCCGCGGGAACTGCCGCTTCACGAGCCGCGCGACGCGCACGTTCGTCTCGGGATCGTCGGTCGCGAGCACGAACACCTCGGCGTGCTCGGCGCCGGCCGCGCGCAAGAGCTCGGCGCGCGCCGGATCGCCGTAGTAGATCTTGCTGCCGAAACGGCGCGAGGTCTCGACCTGCTCGACGCTGTGCTCGAGCGCGACGAACGGCACGCGCTGCGCGCGTAGCACGCGCGCGACGATCTGCCCGACGCGCCCGAAGCCCGCGATGATGACGCGCGGCCGCTCGTCGGCCGGGATCTCGTCGTACGGGCGCGCGTCGCCGCGCCGCGCTGCCCCGGCGCGGTAGCGGTCGAGCCCGAGCACGAGCAGCGGCGTCAGCGCCATCGAGAGCACGACCGTCGCGGTCATCTGGTCGCGCAGCGCCGGGTCGAGCAGCGCGGACTGCGCTGCGAGCGCGAGCAGCACGAACGCGAACTCGCCGCCCTGGCAGAGCACGACCGCGAGCCGCGCCGCGTCGTCGCGATCGAGCCGCGACGCGCGACCGAGCCCGTACAGCACCGCCGCCTTGATCGTGACGAGCGCGAGCACGCCGAGCAGCACGGGCGCCGCGTTCGCGCCGATCATGCGCCAGTCGACCGTCACGCCGACCGCGACGAAGAACACGCCGAGCAGCAGCCCCTTGAACGGCTCGAGGTTCGCTTCGATCTCGTGCCGGTATTCCGAATCCGACAGCATGAGGCCCGCGAGGAACGCGCCGATCGCCATCGAGATCCCGGCCGACGCGGTGAGATACGCGGTCCCGAGCGCGACGAGCAGCGTCGTCGCGGTGAATGCCTCGACGCTGCGCGTGCGCGCGACGTAGCGGAACAGCGGCCGGACGAGGAAGCGGCTGACGACGAGCACCGCGGCGACCGCGCCGATGACCTGCAGCAGGCCCGCGATCGCCGCGCGCGCATCGAGCGCCTCGGCCGCCGCCGCGGCGCCGAACAGCGGCAGCAGCGCGATCGCGGGGATCGCAACGAGGTCCTGGAACAGCAGCACCGCAAGCGCCGTGCGGCCGTGCGCGTGCGGAAGCTCGTGCCGCTCGGCGAGCAGCTGCACGCCGATCGCCGTCGACGACATCGACAGCGCGAAGCCGGCGACCGCCGCGCTGCGCAACTCGAGCCCGAGCGCGAGCAGCAGCGCGGCGACGAGCACCGTCGTCAGCACGACCTGCAACAGGCCGACCACGAACACGGCGCGACGCATCAGCCACAGCCGCGTCGCCGACACCTCGAGCCCGATCACGAACAACAGCAACACGACACCGAGCTCGCCGAGCTGGGCGCCGGCCTCGCCGGTCTCGAGCCAGCCGAGCGCATGCGGGCCGAGCACGGCGCCGGCGGCGAGATACGCGAGCACCGCGCCGAGCCTGAAGCGCGTGAAGAGCGGCACCGCGATCGCCGCGGCGAGCAGGAAGATCAGGACCGGGACCAGCATTCCGTGCACGCGCGCCCTCCGTTGGTCGGGAAACGATGGCAGAGCCGCGTGCAGCGGGCAACGCGCGCACGGCGTGGCCCTGCGCGCTCGCGACGCTCAGTCGCCGAGCGCAGGGAAGCGCACGCGCGCAGTGTCCGCGTAGCGCAGCGCCGCGGCGATCTCGCCGCCGTGGCGCCGGCGCGACTCGGCGAGATCCGCGTCGCGGTCGTCGGGCGAGTACGCATGCTCGCGCGCCTTCGCGTAGCGGCCGAGCACGTCCGGATGCCACGCCCGCGCGACGGACTCCGCGTCGTGCGCAAGACCGAAATGCGCCGCGACACGCGCGAACGCGGGAGGTCCCTCGCGCAGCAGATCCGCGAAGTCGAGCCGCATCGCGCGTCCGTTCGATGCAGCGGCGGCATTCGCGAACCGGAGGCGCTCGGCGAGCCAGCCGAGCGCCAGCTGCTCGGCGTCGGACAACCCGTGCAGCCGCAGCGTGTCGTCGCCGAGCGCGGCGTGCAGGTACGCAAGGCGCGCCGGCGCGAAGCGCACCGCGTCGGCGCGTGCGGCGGGTGATTTCAGCAGCGTGGCAAGCCACGGCTCCAGCGCGACGTGAAGCAGCAGCAGCTTCGCGCCGGCGTCGCGCTCGAGCCACGGTTCGATCAGCGCGTTGCAGTTGCTCGTCGCCTTGACGAGCGGGCGCAAGTCGTCGTGCGCGCGCCCGAGCAGCGCGACCACTGCGTCGAACAGCGCGCGCCAGCGGGGCAGGTCGTAGCGCGCGGTCGCGCGCGGCAGCTCCTCGCGCAGCTCCGCGAGCGTGCGCAGCACGAGCGGCTCGCGCAGCGCGAGCGTCCCGGGGAGCCGGTCGAGCAGGTTCGCGACGAGCGTCGAGCCGCAGTGGCCGATGTGGAAGATCGCGTGCGGCGTGGGTCGCGGCAGCACGGAAGCGCGCGCGACGAGCTCGTCGAGCCCGGTCCAGCAGCCCCGTGGCTGCGCCACGAGCACGCGCTCGTCGAGGAACGCGGCGGCACGCATGGCGTCGCGGTCGAGCCGGACGAACAGCGCGCGGCGCGCCGCGGGATCGAGCCGGTGCAAAAACCACTGCGGCTCGGCGAGCAGCGCATCGAGCCCCGGAGCTGCGTCCGCCATGTTCAGTCGGCCCGCAGCAGGCCGTACTTCGCGATGCAGTAGAGCGCGCGCACGCCGTCGCGCCAGCCGATCTTCTTGCCCTCGGCGTAGGTGCGCCCGTAGTACGAAATGCCGATCTCGTAGATGCGCACGTTCGGCACGCGCGCGATCTTCGCGGTGATCTCGGGCTCGAACCCGAAGCGGTTCTCGCGCAGCGTCAGCGACTGGATCAGCTCGCGGCGGAAGACCTTGTAGCAGGTCTCCATGTCGGACAGGTTGAGGTTGGAGAACACGTTCGACGCGAGCGTCAGGAACTTGTTGCCGAGGTAATGCCAGAAATAGAGCACGCGGCGCTCGCCGCCCGCGAGGAAACGGCTGCCGAATACGACGTCGGCCTTGTCGGCACGCAGCGGCCGCAGCAGGGCGTTGTATTCGGTCGGATCGTACTCGAGGTCGGCGTCCTGGATCAGCACG
>DATLNY010000225.1:0-2603 GCA_035536495.1 Candidatus Saccharimonadia bacterium
AACAGGTCGCCGGTGAGGTTCGCGGTGTAGTTGTAGTTCTTCTTGTAGATGTTCGACTGCTCGGTGAAGCTCGCGTAGTTGGCCATCTCCCGCGTGAACCCGTCCGGGCCCGTGAAGATGTCGATCGGCACGCAGCCCGCGACCGGCGCGGCCGCCGTACCGCAGGTCGGAACACCCGCGGCATTGCGGAACGACGGGCCGAGGCCGAGGCGCAGGCGGTTGAGGTCGAACTGGCCGAAGGTCTGGTCGTGCCGCTCGTTGTCGGTGTAGATGTAGTTGACGTCCCACGAGAACCCGCGGTCGAACGCATCGAACGATCCGTCGAACCCGCCGCCGAAGTAGAACGTGTCGACGTCCTGGTTGAACGAGCGCAACTGCACCGTGTTGCGGAACTGCGCGCGCGTGATCTCCAGGCCGAACGGGTTGAAGACGTTGTTCGCCGGGATGTTGAAGCGGCCGAGGCCGGAGCCCACGACGCCGAACACGAACGGGATCGCGGCGAGCAGCTGCTCGGACTTGCGCTCGTTGTAGAGCACCGTCGCGCTGAAGCTGACGTTGTCGGTGATGTTGTAGCGCGCCTGCGCGTACAGCGCGGTGCGCTCCTGCGGGGTCTGCAGGTAGTTGTCCGGCGCGAAGTTGAAACCGTCCTGCGTGCCGTTGAAGGTGCGGAAGTCGCCCGCCGCAGTGCCGGGGCGGCCCGGGATCAGCGTCAGGATGCCCGGCGCACCGTTCGGCAGGCGTCCGCCGTTCGCGGAGAAGCCGAACACGCCGAACGGCGTCGACGACGACGCGCCGGTCAGCGTGTTGTTCGCGTTGAAGCCGAACAGCGGCACCGCGGAGATCTCGCGGTCACCGGCGAAGATCGGCTCCTGCTTCGTGTACGACGCGTTCATCAGGACCGACGCGCGGTCGGTCGAGGAACCGATCGTGAAGTCGTACTGCTCGACGCGGCCGTCGCCTTCCTCGTTCTCGCCGAGGAACGCCGTCGCTTCGGCGCCATCGTACGAGTCGCGCATCGTGATGTTGATCACGCCCGCGATCGCGTCGGAGCCGTAGATCGCCGAGGCGCCGTCCTTCAGCACTTCGACGCGCTCGATCGCCGAGGTCGGGATCGTGTTCAGGTCGACCGCGCCGCCGAGGCTCGAGACCCAGCGCCGGCCGTTGACGAGCACGAGCGTGCGGTTCGGGCCGAGGTTGCGCAGGTCGACCTGCGTCGCGCCGTTGCCGCCGTTGTTGAATGTCGTGTTGAGGGTCGGACCGACGTTCGCGAGGTCCTGCAGGATGTCGCCGATCGAGGTGAGGCCGGTGCGCTGCAGGTCTTCGCGCTCGAGCACGAACACGGGCTGCGACGTCTCGATGTCGGTGCGCTTGATGCGCGAGCCGACGACCGTGATCGTGTCGAGCGTATCGGCGTCGTCCCGGTCCTGGTCCTGCGCGAGAACAGCAGGCGCGGCCGGGAGGGCAGTCGTGCCGTAAAGCGCGGTGAGTACTGCCTTGCGGAGCAGTGTCGAGGTCATCGGGAATCTCCTGCGGCCAGGAAACGGGCCCCGGACCCGTGTGCGGCGTAGCGCCGAGGGTTCGACCGGATCATGACGGCTCGGCGCGGCTCGGCGCGGACGGGGCGAACAGCGCGGCGATCGCGGCTTCGACCGCCGCGAGCTGCAGCGCGAGGCCGTCGGTCCGCTCCGCGACACGCGCGGTCGCGTCGAGCGTGCGGTCGAGCGCTGCGCCCAGCAGCGCCTCGTGCGCGGCAGTGAGCTCCGTGGCCTGGCGCGCGTCGATCACGCCTGCCACGGCGGCGGCCTCGATCAACCCGCAGGTCCGCGTCGTTCCGAGCAGCGCGTTCGCCCGGCGCGACTGAGCGAGCACGAGGTACTGCAGCAGGAATTCGAGATCGACGAGCCCGCCCGCACCCTGCTTCAGGTCGAAGCGCGCGGGATCGGAGCGATCGAGCTCCGCGCGCCAGCGCTCGCGCATCGCGCGGACATCGACGGCGAGCGCCGCGGCGTCGCGCGGCCGCGCGAGCACCTCGACGCGCACGGCCGCGAAGCGCGCCGCGAGTTCCGCGTCTCCGGCGACCGCGCGCGCGCGCACCAGCGCCTGATGCTCCCAGACCCACGCGCGCTCGCGCTGGTACTCGGCGAATGCGTCGAGGCTCGTGACGAGCAGGCCCTTCGCGCCGTCGGGCCGCAGCCGCACGTCGACTTCGTACAGGCGGCCACTGCGCGTCATCGTCGTGAGCCAGTGCACGGTGCGTTGCGCGACGCGTGCGTACCAGCGGCTGCCCTCGACGCTGCGCGCGCCGAGGCTCTGCAGGTTCCCGCGCTCGGCGTCGTAGACGAACACGAGGTCGAGGTCCGACGCGAATCCGAGCTCGGCGCCGCCGAAGCTGCCGTACGCGATGATGGCGATGCCCGATCCGGGCTCGGGCGCACCGGACGCGCCGTCGCCACCCTCGCCGGCCTCGACGACTGCGGGCGGCAGCGCGCCGTACTGCGCACGCGTGTCTTCGACGGCCATCTCGAGCGCCTCGGCGACGACGACTTCGGCGATCTCCGACAGCCGCCGCGCGCACGCGTCGGCGTCGATGCGCCGCGAGATCC
>DATLNY010000226.1:0-13666 GCA_035536495.1 Candidatus Saccharimonadia bacterium
GTCGGGCGGGAATCCTTGTCCCGAAACGCTCACAGACAGGGATGTCTGTGAGCAGCCTCCATGGATGGATTCACGGCGTGTTTCGGGACAAGGGTTCCCGGCCGCCGCCCGCTTGCGAGGACGTCGCAGCGACACGACAAAGAAAAACGCCCGCTTGCGCGGGCGTTCTTCTTGCCGGATCAGCCCCGGATGTCGGGCACCGGCGGAACCGGCTGCGGCGGGGCGTCGGCGTCGTCTTCGTGCACGTCGATGATGCCGCGGCCGACGTGGCTGCGCGAGCGGCTGTAGAGGAAGTAGATCGCCAGACCGATGCCGCCCCAGATCGGCAGCACCATCTTCGCGTCGAACGGCAGCAGCAGGTAGAGCCCGACGGTGCCGATGATCGCAAGCGGCGCGATGATGTAGACGAACGGCGTGCGGAACGGTCGTACCCGATTCGGATCGCTGCGCCTGAGCATCAGCACCGCGATCGCGACCATGAAGAACGCGAACAGCGTGCCGGAGTTCGAGACATCGGCGAGCTTGCCGACGGGCAGGAACGCCGCGGCGATCGCGACCGCGATGCCGGTCAGCGCCGTCACGATGTGGGGCGTCCGCCACTTCGGGTGGATCGTCGCGAGCTTCTCGGGCAGCAGCCCGTCGCGCGCCATCACGAAGAAGATGCGCGTCTGGCCGAACAGCATCATCAGGATCACCGACGGCAGCGCGAGGCCCGCCGCGAGTCCGATGATGCCGCCGAGCTTGGTCCAGCCGATCGATTTCAGCACGTGCGCGAGCGCTTCGCGCGAGCACGAAAGCGGCTCGACCGCGCCGCTCGCGACGATCGCGCGGCACTGCGCGGAGAGCTCGACGGTGCCCGGTGCGAGCACTTCGCCGGCCGCACCGCGCACCGGCTGCGCGAACGTCGGGTCGTCCATCGCACCGATCGCACCGGCGGCGACGAGCAGGTAGAAGATCGTGCAGATGACGAGCGAGCCGATCAGGCCGATCGGGACGTTGCGCTGCGGGTTCTTGGTTTCTTCCGCGGCGGTCGAGACCGCGTCGAAGCCGACGTACGCGAAGAAGATCGAGGCGGCGGCGCCACCGACGCCGATGATGCCCCAGCCGTTCGGCGTGAACGGCGTGAAGTTCTCGCCCTTGAGGATCGGGATCGTCGCGAAGATGAACAGCGTCAGCGCGAGCACCTTGATCGTGACGAGCACCGCGTTGACGCGCGCGCTCTCCGTCGTGCCGATCATCAAGAGCCACGTGACGAGCAGCGCGATCCCGAGCGCGGGCAGGTTGACGACGCCGCCCGCGTAGGGTCCGTTCGCGAATGCGGGCGGTATCGTTATCCCGACGACGTCGCGCATCAATCCGACGAAATAGCCTGACCATCCGACCGAGACGGCCGAGGCCGCGACGGCATATTCGAGGATCAGCGCCCAGCCGACCATCCACGCCATCAGCTCGCCCATGACGGCGTACGTGTAGGTGTAGGCCGAACCGGAGACCGGCACCATCGACGCGAGCTCGGAGTAGCACAGCGCCGCGACCGCGCAGACGAAGCCCGCGATGATGAAGCTCCACATCATGCCGGGGCCGGCCTTCTGCGCGGCCTCCGCCGTCAGCACGAAGATGCCGGTACCGATGATCGCGCCGACGCCGAGCAGCGTCAGCTGCACGGGCCCGAGCGATCGATGCAGCGATTTCTTCTTCGCCGTCGCGAGGATCTGGTCGAGCGGCTTGATGCGCTTGAAGAACATTCGATTCCTCCCTGCGCGGGCACGGCTCGCGTGCCCGCTAACCCTGGACGATGCCCCCGGACGGCGGCGCTATCACGCCGGACCCGGCGCGCAAACGTGCCCGTAACCTACGCGAAACAACGGGATGCGGCAACGGGCCGCGACGGGTTCCGCTCAGGCACGCCCGCCGAATTCGCCGGTATCGGTGTTGACCCAGACCTTTTCCCCGGCCGTGATGTATTCCGGCACGAGAATCTCGAGCCCGGTCGAGAGTTTCGCGGGCTTGGCGCGCTTCGTCGCCGAAGCGCCCTTGAGCTCGGGCGCCGTGTCGACGACCTCGAGCACGACGCTCTGCGGCAGCTGCAGGCCGATCGGCTGGTCGTCGATGATCTGCACGTAGCAGCCCTCGAGCCCTTCCGTGATGTAGTCGGCCTGGTCACCGACGACGTCGGGCGGGAGCGTGTACTGGGTGTAGTCCTCGACGTCCATGAAGACGAGGCCATCGGCGTCGCGGTACGAGTATGTCGCCGGACGACGCGAAAGATCGACCTCGCGCAGCTCGTCCTCGGCACGCAGGCTGAGATCGAGCTTCTGCCCGCCGGGAATCGCGTAGAGCTGGAACCGATAGGTCGTGTTGCCGCCGCGCGCCGACGGCGAGCTCTTGTCGATGCTGCGCACGATCCAGGTCTGGCCGTTGTGCTCGACCGCGTAGCCGCGCTTGACGTCGTAGGCTTTCATTTAGGCGCCATCCGGATCGCGCCGTCGATGCGGATGACGCCGCCGTTCAAGTAGCGCGTCTGCACGATGAATGCGACGGTCGAGGCGAACTCCTCGGGCCGGCCGAGTCGCGAAGGGTAGGGCACCTGCGCGCAGAGCGAGTCGTAGATCGCCTGCGGCATGCCGTCGACCATCGGGGTGTGGAACACGCCCGGTGCGACGGTCATCACGCGGACGCCGATCCGCGCGAGCTCGCGCGCGATCGGCAGCGTCATCGCAACGACACCGCCCTTGGAGGCGGCATACGCGGCCTGGCCGATCTGGCCCTCGTACGCGGCGACCGACGCGGTGTTGACGATGACGCCGCGCTCG
The DNA here is from genome assembly GCA_035536495.1 of Candidatus Saccharimonadia bacterium. Classification (GTDB taxonomy): domain Bacteria; phylum Pseudomonadota; class Gammaproteobacteria; order Xanthomonadales; family Ahniellaceae; genus DATLNY01. The sequence continues at coordinate 2,814 of DATLNY010000226.1, forward strand.
CCGTCTTCGCCCGGTTCGTTGTGCTGCATGACCGCAGCGGCCGCCTTCGCGACGTTGAAGCTGCCGACGAGGTTGACGCGCACCGTCGTTTCGAACACCGACAGCGGCATCGGCCCGTCCTTGCCGAGCACGCGCCCGGGGCCGAGCACGCCGGCGCAGCTCACCGCGACGTTGAGGCCGCCGAGACGCTCCCGTGCGCTCTCGATCGCGGCGCGCACGCCGTCCTCGGAGGTGACGTCGGTACGGACGTAATGGGCCGACGCGCCGAGCGCCGCCGCGGCGGCCGCGCCTTTTTCGTCGTTGACGTCGAGCAGCACGACGTGCCCGCCGTGCGCGACGAAGTGTCGTGCGACGGCATGACCGAGGCCCGAAGCGCCGCCGGTCACGACGGCCCTGACTTGATCGAGTTGCATGGAGATCCCGGAGCGGAAGCGAGGCCGCGAATTCTAGCGGCAGCTCCCCTCTCCCCCCGGGAGAGCGGCTGGGGGTGAGGGTCCGAACTTGCCGTACGCGTCGCTTCGCCCGAACCCTCACCCGCCGCGCTTCGCGCGGCACCCTCTCCCGGGGGGAGAGGGGAAGCGCGTTACAGGTCGAGCAGGTAGAAGCGGTTGCAGCCGAAATGTCCCGTCGCGCCCATCGGGCCGTCGATGCGGCGGAAGCCGGTGCGCTCGTAGAGCTTCTGCGCTGCGTCCATCCCGGTCAGCGTTTCGAGGTAGCACTGCACGAAACCGGCATGGCGCGCGGCTTCGAGGCACCACGTCATCAGCATCGCGCCGGCGCCGAGCCCGCGCAGCACGGGCATGAAGTACATCTTGCGCAGCTCGCACGTGCCGGGATCGCCGCCGTCGAGCGGCGCGATGCCGCCGCCGCCGCACACGACGCCGTCGCGCTCGACGACGAAATAGGCGCAACGCGGGCGCGAGTACGCCGCATGCATCGCGTCGACTTCCGGATCGTTGATCGCGAAGCCCGGACCCCTCGCCCCGAACTCCGGCATGACGGTGCGGATCACGGCCGCGACCGCGGCGTCGTCGCCCGCCTCGATCGGGCGGATGTGGAATGCGGCTTCGGTCATGCGGTCCTCAGGCGGGTTTGCGTCGCGCGTACTCGGCGATGTCGGCCGCCGACAGCGGCCGCGCGAACAGGAAGCCCTGCGCGAGCGTGACGCCCTGGCTCAGCAGGAACGCGCGCTGCTGCTCGTTCTCGACACCCTCGCCGATGACGGTGAGCCTGAGGCTCTGCGCGATGTCGATGATCGCCTCGCAGACGGCGGTGTCGGTGGGGTCGGCCGGGATCCCGTGCATGAACCCATGGCTGATCTTGATACCGTCCACCGGCAGGCGGCGCAGGTAGTTCAGCGCCGAATAACCCTCGCCGAAATCGTCGATGACGAGCTTGACGCCGAGCCGCTTCAGCCGCTCGAACGTGTCGAGCGTGTCGGCGACGTCCTCGATCAGCACGCGCTCGGTCATCTCGAGCTCGAGGGCCTCGCCCGGCAGGTCGAACTCGCGCAGCGCGTCCTGGACGACGTCGACGAGGCTCTCGGAAAGGAACTGGCGATACGACACGTTGACCGCGACGCGCACGATGTCGCTGTGCGCGGCGCGCCACTCGCGCATCTGCCGCAGCGACTGCCGGATGACCCACGCGCCGATCCGCACGATATCGCCGGTGTTCTCGGCGTGCGGGATGAACACGTCGGGCGCGAGCTCGCCGAGCATGCGGTTGCGCCAGCGCAGCAGCGACTCGGCGCCGACCGCGCGTCCGGTCGAGAGGTCGACGATCGGCTGGTAGCGCAGGTAGAGCTCGTTGTTGTCGAGAGCGCGGCGCAGCTGCGTCTCGATCAGCAGCCGGTCGGTCAGCTCGCGCGCGAGCTCGCGCGAGAACGGCTGCCACTTGTTGCGGCCGCGGCGCTTCGCGTCGTACATCGCGGCGTCGGCGTGGTTGATGAGCTGCTGGATCGTGCCGCCGTCGTCGGGGTATTGCGCGACGCCGACCGACGTCGTGATCGTGAACTCCTCGCCGGCGTAATCGAACGCGCGCCCGAACGCCGCGGTGACGTCCTCGGCGACGCGTTGCGACACGCTTGCATCGTCGATCCACGGCAACATCACGATGAACTCGTCGCCGCCGAAGCGCGCGACGAATGCCTCGGGGCCGGCCGCGTCCTTGAGTCGCTGAGCAGCCGCTACCAGCAGGCCGTCGCCCGCGGCATGTCCGAGCAGGTCGTTGATGACCTTGAACCGGTCGAGGTCGATGTAGAGCAGCACCGGGCCGTGGCTCGGCGTCGCCTCGTCGACCGCGCGCGACAGCGCGCGCAGCAGCGCATCGCGGTTCGCAAGCCCGGTCAGCGGGTCGGTCATCGCCTGGCGGCGCAGCTGCTCCTCCTGCACCTTGCGCAGCGTGATGTCCTGCATCGTGCCGGACACGCCCTGCGCAAGACCACGGTGGACGACGCTGCGGCCGAGCACGCGCAGCCAGCGCCGCTGCCGCGCGCCGGCAGCGATGCGAAGCTCGAGGTCGAACGCGGGCCCGCCCTTGCGCAGGTCCTCGATCGACTGCGCGAGCCGCTCCGCGTCCGCGGGCGCGAACAGCGCCGTCATCGTCGCCCAGCTCATCTCGGACGCCGGCGGCAGGTCGAAAAGCCGGTAGATCTCCTCGCTCAGGTGCAGCGCGCCGCTCGTCAGGTCGCGCTCCCAGCCGCCGATGCTCGCGAGCGCCTGCGTCTGGCGGAACATCTCGGACTGGCGCTTGAGGTCGGTCACGTCGCTGAACATCGAGATGACCTGGAACGCGCGCTCCTGCCCCTCGAGGAACTGCGGCACGGCCGTCACCGAGAACCAGCGGTAGCCCGGGAGCCGCGCGCTCGACACGCCGATCAGGGTCGACTCGATCACTGCGCGCGTGTGCAGCGCGCGCGCGCCCGGCAACGCCTCCCACGCGATTCGCCGGCCATTCGCGTCGACGAGGCTCCAGTCCTCGCCGCGCGCGACACCGGCGATCAGCTCCGGCTCGCTGGCACCGAGGAAGCGCGCGGCCGCTGCGTTCGCTGAAACGATGCGACCCTCGGCGTCCTGGACGAGGATTCCCTTGTCGATCGAGTCGAGCAGCTGCCGGTAGCGGGCTTCGGACGCCTTGAGCGCGTCCTCGGCGTGCTTGCGCATCGTGATGTCGCGCGCGATCGCGACGACGCGCTTTTCATTGCCGTCGAGGAACGCGCTCGAGTGGACCTCGACCGGGAACTCGCTGCCGTCGCCGCGCACGTTGATCTCCTCGACCGTGACGGTCTGGCCGAGCCGGAACGTGCGCCAGACCTCGTCCATGTGGTCGGGAGGCAGCAGCGGGTTCAGGTCGTGCACGTCGAGCTCGCGCAGGACCTCGAGCGGATAGCCGTACGAGCGGCAGGCCGTGTCGTTCGCATCGAGGATGCGACCGTTGCGGTCGTGCAGCGTCACCGCGTCCGGAACGGCGTCGAGCAGCGAACGGTAGCGTGTCTCGATCGAGCCGACGTCGCGCAGCATGCGCTCGAGCTCGAGTTGCGCTTCGCGCAGGTTGCGCGCGGGCTCGCCGTTCGGGTCGAGCGCGGCGAGCGCCTCGGTGATCCGCGCGCGCGCTCGGTCCGCGAGCTCGCGGATGCCTGTCTGCTCGTCGCGGATGTCGCGCGGCTCGTTGCCCGACCGTTTCATGACGCCCCGGCGCCCTGGGCGATGACGGTCACCAGAATAGCACCGGGGCTACCGCGCCCGCGTTGCAGAACAGCATCGGTCCGCGCAGCCTCAGGCCACGATGCGCGCGCCCAGCGCTGCGACGTGGCGTGCCAATTCGTCGAGCGCATCGCGGCCGTCGAGCAACGTCGGCAAGCGCTCCACGAGCGCTGCGCGCAGGCGCGCGCGCAGCGCGCCGTCGCAGGCGACGGCGACGGCGCGGCGCGCGAGCTCGTCCGGTTGGGCGACGACGAGATCGGGCCCGAGGCCGAGCAGTTCGAGCATCGCCGCACTCTGGCGTGCCCGCATGTAGCGGCCCGGGAGGGTTACGACCGGCAGGCCGGCGCGCAACGCGTCGAGCGTGGTGTTGCCGCCCGACCAGCGCTGCGTGTCGACCATCACGTCGCAGGCCGCATTGATCGACAGGTAGCGTTGCCGGCTCGTCAGCGGGACGAAGACGAGCCGATCGGGTCCGGCGCCCGCGGCGGCGAGCGCGCGCACCAGGCGCGCGCGCAATCGCCGCGTCGCGCCGGGGCGCTCGTTGTCGAACAGGACGAGTCTCGCCTCGCCGTCGGTCGCGGCGATCGCGGCGAGGACCGCGTCGTCGTCGGGATGCAGCTTGAACGCGGATTGCGGTACGAGGTAGAGCCGCCCGCCTGGCAGGCCGAGCTCGTCGCGTCCGCGCACGACCGGTGGCTCGGGCGCGCGATAGGCCGTGCCCAGGCCTGGCAGCGGCAGGAGTCGCTCGCGGTAGTGCGACGCCGCATCCGGCGGCTCCATCGCCGCGCACGTGAACCACGCGTCGATCGTCGGCAGCCCGCTCGTGACGGGGTGCCCCCACGCGGCGGCCTGTACGGGCGCGAGTCGCAGCGCTGCGAGCGCGAATACACGCTCATCCATCCCGAGCTCGGGGTAGAGCACGAGCCGGGCGCGCGTCGCACGGATCGACTCGGCCATCGACTCGAGCGAGCCATCGAGGCGCACGAGCGAAGCGACGCGTGCCGCGAGACGGTCGGTCACGGCGTCGTGACGCGGACCGAGCGCGAATGCCGTGACTTCGAAGCCGGCCTTCGCGAGCGCCCCGAACCAGCTTTCGAAATACGCGCCGATCGTCGAATCACGGAGGAAGCCCGACACGATCGCGACGCGGCGCGGCTCGGACCGCGACGGCGGCCGGGCGAAGTCCGGGGCGAGGATGCGGGCCGCGCGTACGGCGAAATCGCCGTAACGCGACTGCAGCGCGAGGTCGTCCTCTCCCTGGTACGCGAGCAGGAAATTGCTCCACTGCAGCTGGGAAAGCCCGGATTCGCAACGTGACAAGCTGCTCGCATCGAACTCGTCCTCGAGCCGAGCGAGGCCCTCCGCGAAGCCCTGCCTGCCGCGCGCGAGCGCGGCTTCATCGGCGGGTATCGCCGGCAGGGTGAGTCGTTCGCCGATGCACGCGCGCAAGGACGGTGCTCGGATGCCGCGACCGCCGAGCGTCGCGCCGCGGGCGAATGCGCAGCGGGCGTTGTCGGCGTCGCCGTGCGACGCGAGGATCGCGGCCGCCTGCATGCATGCGTCGATCGAATCGGCGCGCGCGAGGGCGGAGCACGCGAGCTCGCCGTCGTCGGCGATCGCGGCCAGCTGCGCTGCGCGCGGCGCGAGATCGGACGGCAGCGCGGGCAAGAGCGACGCGAACGCGGCCCGGGCGTCGCCGGGCTTCCCCGCAAGCGCGGCCCCGTGGTGCTCGAGCGCGAGCTCGATGTCGTCGGGACGCAACGCGACGGCGCGCGCGAGCAGCCCGGCTGCGCGCACGTCGTCGCCGTCGAAACGGGCGGCGAGCGCGCGGGTGTAGAGGGCCTCGACATTGTCGGGCCAGAGCACGAGCGCGCGCTCGTAGCCGGCGACCGCCGACTCGTCGCCGGGGGTCCGCCGGGACGCGGCATGGTTGAGGGCCGTCGAGAGCATCCGGCTGAAGCGGTCATCCGCCGGAAAGCGGGCGTGGAGCTGTTCGAGCCCCTCGATCGCGTCGTCGAGCGCGTCGGCGCGCGTCGCGGCGTTCACCCATACGACGAGCGCTGCCGCGTCGTCCGATGCAGCAACCGCGCGACGTGCGAGCGCGAGCGCGCCTCGGTAGTTTCCCGACGCGTAGCAGGTCAACGCTTCGGCGAGCAGCGGTCGCGCCGTTTCGTCGGTCACAGCCGCATGGCCACGGCGGAAACGAGCGCCTTCAGGCGGCGCTGAGCCGCGGCAAGCCCGCCTTGCCGAGCTTCGATGCGGGCTCCCGGCCGAGCTCGGCGCTGATCCAGCGCGCAGTCGCAATCAGCGCGTCGAGGTCGATGCCGGTGTCGGAGCCCATCCCGTGCAGCATGTAGACGACGTCCTCGCTCGCGACGTTGCCGCTCGCCCCGGCGGCGTACGGGCAGCCGCCGAGCCCCGCGACCGACGCGTCGACGACGCGCACGCCGAGCTCCAGGCATGCGTAGATGTTCGCGAGCGCCTGGCCGCGCGTGTCGTGGAAATGCACTGCGAGCGCGGCGACCGGCACTTCCGCAGCGACCGCGGCGACCATCGCGCGTGCCTTCGACGGCGTGCCGGCGCCGATCGTGTCGCCGAGCGAGATCTCGTAGCAGCCTGCGTCGTGCAGCGCGCGCGCGACCCGCACGACCTCCGTGATCGCGACCTCGCCCTGGTACGGGCACCCGAGCACCGTCGAGACATAGCCGCGCACGGCGATCCCGGCACTGCGTGCGCGTTCCATGACCGGCCCGAAACGCGCGAGTGACTCGTCGATCGACGCGTTGATGTTGCGGCGATTGAACGCATCCGACGCCGCCGTGAACACCGCGACTTCCTCGACGCCGGACTCGATCGCGCGCTCGAGCCCCTGCAGGTTCGGCACGAGCACCGGATAGCGCACGCCGGCGCGCCGCGCGATGCCGCGATAGACCTCGGCCGCGTCGGCGAGCTGCGGGATCCACTTCGGCGACACGAAGCTCGTCGCCTCGATCGTCGTGTGCCCGCAGGCCGCCAAGCGATCGATCAGCTCGATCTTCGTCGCCGTCGCGACGAGCTGCTTTTCGTTCTGCAGGCCGTCGCGCGGCCCGACCTCGACGAGCCGGACTGCCGTCATCGCTTGCCGTCGCGCGACCGCGCGTCGCGGCGGGCTCGCTCGATCGCGCGATCGAGGTCGCGGCGCCCGTCGCCGACGCGCTCGAGCTCGATCTCGCGGTCGCGGTCGAACAATGCGTCCTCGACGAGGCGCTCGCGGATCGCGCCCGCATCGCCGCGCAGCACGTTGTAGCCCGAGTCGCCGCTCGTCCAGTGCGCCTCGCCGTCGAGCGCGCCGTTGACGATCAGCGTCGCAATGCGGCGATGGTCGGGGAGATGCAGCACGAGGCGCTTGCCGCTGCGCCGCCACTCGAGCGGCCACCAGCCGCCGGCCGGCTGCGCCGTGTCGGCTTTCCAGTCGAGCACGCGTGCGACGTCCGCGTGCGGATACAGCACGATGCCCGCTTCGCCGACGGTGAGGAAGCGCGGGACGAGTGTCGATTCACGCGTCTTGCCGGCATGGGTTTCGACGACCGTCGTCGTGCAATCGTCGGCGACGTGCATGCCGGCATCGGCGTGCGCGCGATCGTCGTCGTCGAGCCCGATCCATGCCCCGCGCAGCGCGGCGGGGCAGTCGCTGGTCACGCCCTCGGGCAAGGTTTCGACCACGGTGCCTTGGCAGGCCGTGAGGCTCACGGCGCAGACGGCAGCGAGCAGCAGCGTTCGGATCATGAGGTTTCATCCATTCGGACCAGCACCGCGTCGGCCTCGACGAAGTCGCCGACCGTTGCCTGTACCGTGGAAATGGTGCCCGCACGCGGCGCGCGCAAGGTCAGCTCCATCTTCATCGCTTCCATCACGACGAGCTCGTCGCCCTCGGCGACGCTCGCCCCCACCTCGGCGCGCACGGCAACGATCCGCCCCGGCATCGGTGCGAGCACGCGGTCGGTTGCGACCGCCGCGCTCGCGGTGAACGCGTAGGCCGGCACGCGCTCGAACCGGACCCGGCGCTCGCCATCGTGCACGGCGATCCCGCCGGCCGATGCATCGACGCGGAAGCGCCGCGCCGCGCCGTCGAAAACGCCCGACAGTACGTCGGCGTCGAGCCGCGCGTGCTCGACGCGGTGCTCCGCGCCGTCGAATGCGATCCGGTACGAGCCGTCGTGCCCGTGCGCCGCGAGCTCGAAGCGCCGATCGCGCCACCGGAAGCATTCGAGCCGCTTGCCCTCGTGCCCGAGCCGCCACGCATCGGCGCGCGCCCACGGCGACCAGGGGTCGGTGCCGTCGCGTTCGCGTGCGAGCGATTCCGCCTCGTCGAGCAGCAGCGCGGCAGTGCCGACGGCGCACAGGCTCGAATCGGCGGGCACGACCGGCGGCGGCAGCACCTCCTCGAGATGGCGATCGAGATAACTCGTGTCGATTCGGCCCTCGACGAACACGGGGTGGCGCACGAGCCGCTCGAGGAATTCGATGTTGCTCTTCGGGCCCGCGATCGCGCACTGCGCGAGCGCCTCGCGCAGGCGCGCGAGCGCACGCGGCCGGTCGTCGTCCCAGGCGATCAGCTTCGCGATCATCGGATCGTAGAAGATCGTGACGGTGTCGCCTTCGACGACGCCCGAATCGATCCGGACGTGCGGGGACGGCGGCGGAAGCCGCAGCCGCTCAAGTCGTCCGCTGCCCGGCAGGAAACCCTGCTCGGGATCCTCGGCGTAGAGCCGGACCTCGATCGCGTGGCCGCGCACGCGGAGCTCGTCCTGCGAAAGCGGCAGCGGCTCGCCCGACGCGACGCGCAGCTGCCATTCGACGAGGTCGAGACCGAGCGTCATCTCGGTGACGGGATGCTCGACCTGCAGCCGCGTGTTGATCTCCATGAAGTAGAACGCCCCATCGGGCGCGACGATGAACTCGACCGTGCCGGCGTTCGTGTAGTCGATCGCGCGCGCCGCGGCGACCGCCGCGGCACCCATCTGCGCGCGCCGCTCGGGCGTGAGGAAAGGCGAGGGCGTCTCCTCGATCACCTTCTGGTACCGGCGCTGCGCCGAGCATTCGCGCTCGTTCAGGTGGATCGTCGAGCCGTGCGCGTCGCCGAACACCTGGAACTCGATGTGGCGCGGCAGCTCGAGGTAGCGCTCGAGCAGCACGCGGTCACGGCCGAACGCATTCTTCGCCTCGCGCTGGCACGACACGAGCGCATCGGCGAATTCGCCGGCACTGCGAACGATCCGCATGCCCTTGCCGCCGCCGCCGTGCGCGGCCTTGATCCTGAGCGGGTAGCCGACCTTCTCGGCCTCGCGCGCGAGCACCGCGGGATCCTGGTCCTCGCCGGTGTAGCCGGGCACGACCGGCACGCCGTGCTGCGGCATCAGGAGCTTCGCGCCGGCCTTCGATCCCATCTTGCGGATCGACGCGGCGCGCGGGCCGATGAAGACGAGCCCCGCGCGCTCGACCGCTTCGGCGAAGTCGGCGTTCTCCGAAAGGAATCCGTAGCCGGGATGGATCGCCTGCGCGCCGCTGCGCTGCGCGACCTCGAGGATCGCATCGCCGCGCAGGTACGACTCCGCGGGCCGCGGCCCGCCGATCGGCCACGCCTCGTCGGCCAGGCGCACGTGCTGCGCAGTCGCATCGGCCTGCGAATACACCGCGACCGTCGCGATGCCGAGCCTGCGGCACGTGCGGATCACGCGGCAGGCGATCTCGCCGCGGTTCGCGATCAGGATCTTGTCGAACATGGGCCGGCAGTGTAGTCGCTGTGGCGTCGTGGATCGGGCCGCGCGCTCAGGCCTCGAGCCACGCCGGCTTGCGCTTCTCGAGGAACGCCGCGAGCCCTTCCTGGCCTTCGGGCGAAACGCGCAGCTTCGCGATCAGCGCGGCGTTCTCCTCGTCGATGAGGCGGCGGCGGTCGACGCTGCGGCCGGCGATGCGCAACGCGAGCGCCTTCGCCTCGCGCACCGCTTCGGGCCCCGCCTTCGCGAGCGCGGCGAGCTGCGCGCCGACGAACGCCTCGAGCTCGTCCGGGCTCGCGACCTCGTGCACGAGCCCGATCTCGCGTGCGCGCTGCGCGTCGAAGACTTCGGCCGTCTGGAAGTAGCGCAGCGCGTGGCGCGCACCGATCGCGTCGACGACGTATTGCGAGATCACCGCGGGTACGAGCCCGAGCCTGACCTCGGTCAGGCCGAACTTCGCCTCGCTCGAGGCGATCGCGATGTCGCAGCACGCGACGAGCCCGACGCCACCGCCGAACGCATTGCCGTGCACGCGCGCGATCGTCGGCTTCGCGAGGAATGCGAGCGTGCGCATCAGCTCCGCGAGCTTCAGCGCATCGGCGCGGTTGTCCTCCTCGGGCGCGCTCGCCATGCGCCGCATCCATGTCATGTCGGCGCCGGCCGAGAACGACGGGCCGACACCGGACAGCACGATCGCGTGGACGTTGGGCTCGCGCTCGAGGTCGAGCAGCGCGACGGTGAGCTCGCGGATCAGCTTGTCGTCGAACGCGTTGTGGACCTCGGGGCGGTTGAGGGCGACCGTGGCGACCTTGCCGAGCTGGGTGATCGTGATGTGGGACATCTAGCGCGTTTCCATGGATTGCAGGGAGTCCCCAATACCCGAAGGCGTCATTCCGGCGAAAGCCGGAGCCCAGCGCCTTTGCGTGTCCGAGTGCCGAAGGCACTGGGTCCCGGCTTTCGCCGGGATGACGCCGGAGAAGGCTGGCGGCGTCACATGCGGAACACGCCGAAGCGGCCCTTCTCGATCGGCGCATTCATCGCGGTCGAAAGCGCGAGGCCGAGCACGCGCCGCGTGTCGGCCGGGTCGATGACGCCATCGTCCCAGAGCCGTGCGCTCGCGTAGTACGGATTGCCCTGGCGCTCGTACTGGTCGCGGATCGGCGACTTGAACGCGTCTTCCTCATCCTTGGACCAGGTCTTGCCGGCCGACTCGAGACCGTCGCGCTTGACGGTCGCGAGCACGCTCGCCGCCTGCTCGCCCCCCATCACGCTGATGCGCGCATTCGGCCACATCCAGAGGAAGCGCGGCTGGTAGCCACGGCCGCACATCGCGTAATTGCCGGCCCCGAACGAGCCGCCGATGATCACGGTGAGCTTCGGCACGTGCGAGCAC
>DATLNY010000227.1:0-2317 GCA_035536495.1 Candidatus Saccharimonadia bacterium
CGAGCAGCTGCTCGAGGCGCAGGAAACGCGCGACATGCCGGTCAGGTTCGTCGTCGACCCGAAGCTGCCCGCCGACGTCTCGACGATCACGCTGTCGTACCGGTTCTTCATCAACGAAGCGGCAACCGAGCGCGTGGCGCGCGCGGCCGGGCCGTCGGCCTAGAATGCAGCAAAGGCGTCATCCCGGCGCAAGCCGGGACCCAGCGCCTCGGAGTTCAAGACACTGGATCCCGGCCTTCGCCGGGATGACGCCTCAAAAAATGGCACAGGATCCCGGCGGACGCCGGGATGACGCCCGAAAAAGAGAGCACGACCGATGGCCCACGCAACGACCCACGACCCGAACCTCTACTACGTCCCGCACGGCACGAAGTGGCCGATCCTCGGCTCGTTCGCGCTGTTCTTCACGGTCGGCGGCGCGGCGGTCTGGCTCAACGGCAACCCCGCCGTCGGCAAGGTCAGCATGGTGCTCGGCATCGCGCTCCTCGTCGTGATGCTGTTCGGCTGGTTCGGCACGGTCATCAACGAATCGATCGCGGGCTTCTACAACCGCAAGGTCGACATCTCGTTCCGCATGGGGATGCTGTGGTTCATCTTCTCGGAAGTGATGTTCTTCGCGGCGTTCTTCGGCGCGCTGCTCTACGCGCGCATGCTCTCGGTGCCCTGGCTCGGTGGCGTGGGCGACGGCGCGATGACGAACGCGTTCCTCTGGGGCGGATTCGACGCGGCGTGGCCGACGAACGGTCCCGCGAACGTCGGCGGACGCTTCGAGACGATCCCGGCCTGGGGCGTGCCGCTGCTCAACACGCTGATCCTGCTGTCGTCCGGCGTCACGATCACGATCGCGCACCATGCGCTGCGCGCGGGCCAGCGATCGCGCCTCCTGCTGTGGCTCGGGCTGACCGTGCTGCTCGGCTTCCTGTTCCTCGGCTTCCAGGCGGCCGAGTACATCGAGGCGTACCAGCACCACAACCTCACGCTCGGCTCGGGCGTGTACGGCTCGACGTTCTTCATGCTGACCGGATTCCACGGCATGCATGTCACGCTCGGCGCGATCATGCTGACCGTGATCTGGTTCCGCTGCCTGCGCGGGCACTTCGACCGCGATCACCATTTCGGTTTCGAGGCCGTCGCCTGGTACTGGCACTTCGTCGACGTCGTCTGGCTCGGCCTGTTCCTGTTCGTCTACGTGCTCTGATCCGGCACGTCGCTGCGCGCCTGCTCAGTGGCCCACGGTGATGCCGTGCGGCTCGATGACGCCCGTCACGATGCCGAGCACGACCAGCAGAATCAGCCCGACCGACAGGCCGATGCGCCAGGTCAGCGAGCGCACGGTGCGGTTGCTCTGGCCCTTGTCGGTCATCATGTAGTAGAGCGCCGCGCCGAGGTTCCAGACGACGGCGACGAACACCGCGATGATCAGCAACTTCTGCAAGGCCATGCGCGACTCGCGGCGTTCATGAGGGATCGAATGGCTGCGTCACGTCCGCACGCGCGGCCAGCGACGAAGATGCGGCCGGATCGCCGCCGCGCAAGGCCCGGGTCGTGAGCGCGCGCGCGTTGGCGGGCCTCGCGCTCGCGCTCCTGCTCGCGACGGGTTTCGCAGCGCTCGGATGGTGGCAGCTGGGTCGCGCGCACTGGAAGTCCCGCCATCTCGAGGCGTACGCGGAGGCGCTCGCGGCCGCGCCCGTGGCATTCGCGAGCGCGAGCCGGCGGCCGGCCGACGTGCCCGTTCGAGTCGCCGGCGCGGGTCGCTACGAGGACGCCGTAACGGTGCTGCTCGACAACCGCGTCCGTGACGGCCGCATCGGCGTCGACGTGCTGACGCTGTTTCGCCCGGACGATGGCGCGCGCGCGCTGCTCGTCGACCGTGGCTGGATCCCGCTGCCCGGAGACCGCGCCGTTCCGGCGATCGAGCCAGTCGGCAACGGACGCGCGCACGTTTCAGGCTTGCGCACCTTGCCGCCGTCGACCGGCCTGCGGATCGGCACGCTCGAGTTCGCGCGCGGCGGGCCGCCACCGCTGTGGCCGCGCCTCGATCTCGAGCGGCTCGCGCAGGCGCTCGACGAGCCGCTCGACCCCGCGATCGTGCGGCTCGACGACGCCGCCGCGCACGGGTTCGAGCGCGCGTGGCAGCCGCTTGCGAACACCTTGCCGCCCGAACGGCACCGCGGCTACGCAGTGCAGTGGTTCGCGCTCGCGACGACGGTGCTCGTCGTCGCGGGCGTACTCGCCTTCCGGAGGAAACGATGACGTTGCGCAATCGCTCGCGCCTCAAGCTCGTGCTCGTGGTGCTCGTGTTCGCCACGCCGATCGT
>DATLNY010000228.1:0-7133 GCA_035536495.1 Candidatus Saccharimonadia bacterium
CTCCGCGTCGGGCAGCGAGGCGAGGATGCGCCCGCGCCCGATCACGATCCGGGAGGACTACCGGGGCAGCGGCAAGCTTGAAAGCCAGGCGGCGCTGATCAGCGGCGGCGACAGCGGCATCGGCCGCTCGATCGCGGTGCACTTCGCGCGCGAGGGCTGCGACGTCGCGGTGATGTACCGGCGCTCCGACCGCGACGCGCGCGAGACGCAGCGGCTGGTCGAAGCCGAGGGCCGACGGTGCCTGCTGCTGTCGGGCGACGCGCGCGACGCGCGACGATGCCGCACCGCGATCGAGGCGACGCTCGCCCGCTTCGGGCGGCTCGACGTGCTCGTCAACAACCTCGCCGACCATGTCGAGCAAGAGCGGCTCGAGGACATCACGAACCAGCAGCTGCGTGCGACGTTCGAGAACAACGTCTATCCGTACTTCATGCTCACGCGCTACGCGCTCGCCCACATGAAGCGCGGCTCGGTGATCCTCAACACGAGCTCGGTGACCGCGTCGCGCGGCAGCGAGCACCTGATCGACTATGCGGCGACGAAGGGCGCGATCGAGACGTTCACGTACTCGCTCGCGAAGAACCTCGCGCCGCGCGGCATCCGCGTCAACGGCGTCGCGCCGGGGCCGATCTGGACGCCGCTGGGCGTCTCGACGTTCGCGCCGAAGGACGTGAAGAAGTTCGGCTCGAACACGCCGATGAAGCGCGCCGGCGAGCCGTGCGAGGTCGCGCCGGCGTTCGTGTTCCTCGCGAGCGCCGACGCGTCGTACATCACCGGCCAGTTCATCCACGTCAACGGCGGCGGCTTCATGGGCTGAGGGCCTATTGCGAGCCCGCGTCGCCTTCGCGCTGCGCGTCCTTCCCGCCCATCCGCATGCAGTGCGTGCAGCAGTAGTCGAGGCCGTCGTTGCGGTCGACGCCGTGCCCGATGATCCGGCAGCCGCAGTGCGCGCACAGCGGCGCGAGCTTCTGGATCGCGCATTCGAAGCTGTCGAAGGTGAATTCGCCGAGCGCCGAGATGACGCGGAACGTGCGGTCGTAGTCGTTGCCGCAGGTGTCGCAACGCATGGGAGTGCTCCGGCGGGTCGTGGTCAGCGATCGATGCATGCGCCGCACCAGCGGCGCGCGCTGTAACCCTTACACCGCGGATTTCGCCGGAATCGAGGCGCTGCGCTGTTGCGCGCATGGCACAACGATTGCTGCCCCCGGCGCTGCGATGGGCTCGCGCGCGGGGTCACCAGAAAATCCGTGTCGGACAGGAGATCCAAATGAACTCTCGATATTCGGAGCAGGGCGGTCAGCGTGGCGGCCGCGACGGCGAGCAGTCCCAGGGCGGTTCGGGTTCGCGCGGCGGCAGCAACCGCGAGGACTACCAGTCGTTCCGCGGCGACGAATCGCGCATGAGCGGCGAGCGCGAATATCCGCGCGGCCAGGACAACGAGGCGACGTCGCGCTGGAGCGACGAAGGCGGGAGCCAGCCGCAAGAGCGCGGCAGTTACGGACAGCAGTCGTACGGCGGGCCCGGTCAGTCGAGCGGCTACGGCCAGTCGGGCTACGCCGGGCAGTCCGGACGCTACGGCGAGGATCGATCGCAGGGCGCATACGGTGGGAGCGGCTACTCGGGCAGCTATCGCGCGCCTGTGCAACAGCCCGGCTACCCGCAGGGCGGCAGCTACGGCTCGTACAACTACGGCCAGGCGAGCCAGGGTTCGGTTTCCCCTGGGTTGCAGTCCGGCTCGCAAGGCTACGGCCAGTCGCAGTACGGCGGCTCGCAGGGCTACGGACAGGGCTCGCAGTACGGCGGCTCGCAGGGATACGGACAGGGCTCGCAGTACGGCGGCCCGCAGGGCTACGGACAGGGCTCGCAGTACGGCAGCTCGCAGGGTTACGGCCAGGGCTCGCAGTACGGCGGCTCGCAGGGTTACAGCCAGGGCTCGCAGTACAGTGGCTCGCAGGGCTACGGCTCGCAGGGCTCGCAGTTCGGGCAGTTCGGCGTCTCGCAGGGATACGGACAGGAATCGCCGTACCGCAGCGCGCAATACGGCGGCGCGCAGGGTTACGGCCAGGTCTCGCAGTACGGCGACGCGCACGGTTACGCGCAGGCGCAACCGGCTTCCGGGCTCGGCCGGGGCTACGGCCACTACGCGCAGCGCCCCATGGGCCAGGGCGACAGTTACGGCGGCGGTTACGGCGGCGCGGGCCTGCAGAACTACGGCGAGAGCGCCAGCTACGGTCGCGCGGCGTACAACGAACGCTCCGGTGCGGGCAGTTACGGCCAGGGCGCCCAGGGTTTCCGGGGCCGCGGACCGAAGGGCTACGCGCGCTCCGACGACCGCCTGCGCGAGGACATCTGCGAGCGCCTCACCGACGATCCTTATATCGATGCAGCGGAGATCGACGTCACGGTGAGCTCGGGCTCGGTCGTGATCGACGGTGACGTCGAGAGCCGGTGGATGAAGCACCGCATCGAGGACCTCGTCGACAGCTGCCAGGGCGTCAAGACGATCGACAATCGGCTGCGCGTCGGCGGAACTCGCTCCGACGGAAGCTCCGGGTCGAGCGGGTCGAGTGCTGGCAGCAGCGCAGCGGGCAGTCCCGCCGAATCCGGCAACACGGTGACGGGCACATCGGGCAGCTCGACCACGGGTTCGACATCGAGCGGTGGCACGAGCGGAACCGCGGGCGAATCGAAGACCTCGCGTCACTGATCCACCGGGCCTGCGCGCCCGCCGCGATACGAAAAACCCCCGCGCCCGCGCGGGGGTTTTTTTCGGTTTTCAGGCCTCGACTGCCGGGTGGATCGCCGGCGCCGGGAAGTGGATGCGGCAACGCTCCGGGATCTCGTGCAGCGTTTCCGGGCGCACTCGCGCACCGGCCGTCTCGAGCGCGTGCCGCGCGAGCGCATAGGCCGCGATTCGCGTCGGCGACAGCGTGCTCGCCGGAAGCTGCTGGGCGCCGAGCGGGCGCGCGAGGCGTTCGACCTCGATTTCGTATCCGTCGCGGTCTCGCACGACGCCGATGCGCACGCCGTCGACGCCGCGCGCGATGATCGTGCGCGCCATCTGCGAAAGCGCGAAGTCGATCGCCGCGATGTTGCCGGCGTACGAAAGCCGCTCGTCGACCGGACCCAGCTCGACCTCGATCGCTGGACCCGCGCTCGACTGCTCTCGCAGGCGCTCGGCGATGCCGCCGAGCAGCTCGTCGAGCGCGATGCCCTCGTCGGGCACGTCGCGCGCGACGACGGCAGAGAGCTCGCGGATCGCGGCGCTGCAGCGGCGGATGTCGCGACCGACGCGCTCGAGCACCTTCGGGACGTCGTCGCCGCGCTGGCTGCCGAGCAGCATCGACGCGACTTCGGCATTCATCGCGAGGGCATTGAGCGGGTTGCGGACCTCGTGCGCGAGCACGCCTGCGAAATGCTCGAGCAGGATCGACGCTGCATCGCGCGACTCGCGCCGCCGCGCGAGCGCTGCGTCGAGCACGTCGGCGAACGCGCGCGCGAGCTCGAGGTGCTCGTCCGAGAACGCGTGCGGCTGCTTCGCGTACGCAGTCAGCACGAACTGTTCGCTGCCTGGGGCCGCGGCGAACGGCACGCTGACGAGGCTTGCCATCCCGCGCTCGCGCCAACGCGAGGACACGAGGAAGCGCCGCTCGTCGGCGACGCTCGTGGATATGACCGGCGCGCCGTGCCGCACGACGTAACGCGAGAGCGGGGTTTCGCAAGCGCCGAGGCCCTGCCCGGCCAGGCCCCAGGCCGCGACGCGGCGTGCAGCTTCGGGATCGACGCAGACGAGCTCCGTGCCGTCGGCGCGCAGCGCGACCGCGGCGCTGCGCACCGTGCGCCGGAACAGCGCCGCGCGATCGTCGTGGCGCAGCGCGTACGCCGCGTATGCAGCGAGCACGCGGGTCGGCGCGCCGCTGCCGCGTGCTGGTCGGCGTCCTGGAGTCATCACCGTGCGGCGTTCAGCCCGACGCCTCCTTGTGCTGCTCGTAGCGTGCGAGGCGGTTGTAGATCGTCTTGAGGCTGATCCCGAGCGCCTCGGCCGTACGCGTCTTGTCGTTGTTGAAGTACGCGAGCGTCTTGAGCAGCATCCAGCGCTCCATCTCGTCGAAGCTCGTGCCGACGTTGAACGTCAGCGTGTTCTCGCCGTGCTCGATCGGACCGCTCGCGCGACGCTTGAGCGGCGCGATCTTCACCGCGTCGCCTTCCGAGAGGATGAAGGCGCGCTGCACGACGTGCTTGAGCTCGCGCACGTTGCCGGGCCAGTCGTAGCCCTTGAGCTCGGCCTCGCTCTCGGGCGAGAACGAGCGGTTCGCGTTGTATCGCGCGTTGAGCCGCGCGAGGAACAGGCGCGCGAGCAGCACGACGTCGCTGCCGCGCTCGCGCAGCGGCGGAAGGTAGAGCGGAATCTCGACGAGGCGGTAATAGAGATCGTCGCGCAGCGCGCCGGCCGTGATCGCCTCCTGCGGGTCGCGGTTGCTCGCCGCGACGACGCGCACGTCGATCTCGTGCTCGCGCGTCCCGCCGACCCGCGTGATCGACTTCGATTCGAGCGTGCGCAGCAGGTGCACCTGCAGCGCGAGCGGCATCTCCGTGATCTCGTCGAGGAACAGCGTGCCGCCGTGGGCCTGTTCGAAGTAGCCGATGTGCTGCTTGACCGCGCCGGTGAAGCTGCCGCGCTCGTGCCCGAACAGGTGGCTCGCGAGCAGCTCGGCCGTGACTGCGCCGCAGTTGACCGCGACGAACGCGCCGGAGCGACCCGACAGATCGTGCACCGCGCGCGCGGCGAGCTCCTTGCCGGTGCCGCTCTCGCCGGCGAGCAGCACGGTCGCGTCGGTCGGCGCGACGAGACGGATCTGCCGCAGGATGTCCTTCAGCGCCGGCGACTCGCCGAAGATCTCGCCGGCGCCGGCGGGCGCCTCGACGCCGGGCCGGGGCGCGGAGGCGTTCGCAGCGACCCGGTCGAGCAGCTCCTTGAACCGCGCCGGCTCGAGCGGCTTCACGAGGTAATCGAGCACCGGCAGCTGCACGGCCCGTACGGCGGTCTCGACCGACGGATGACCCGTCACGATCGCGAAATGGCCCCGGTCCGCGAGGTCGACTTCGTCGAGCAGCTCGAAGCCGCTGCCGTCGGGCAGGCCGAGGTCGACGAGGATGAGGTCGTAACGCTGGTGCCTCAGTGCCGAGCGCGCCTGGGCGAGGCTCGCAGCAGTCGTCGCGGTGAAGCGCGAAAGCTGCGCGTAGTCGCGCACTGCCTCGAGGAAGGCCGAGTCGTCGTCGACGACGAGCAGCGAAAGCGCGCGAGCGGGCAACGGCATCCTTGTTAACTCCGACCCGTCCCGCCCCGCCACCTTTGTAAATCAGTCCAAGTTAACTGGTAGTTAACCGATCGGGGCAGCGTCGCCTGCAGCGCGGCCTGTAACGATTTCGAAGCGTGCGGCGCGGCCAGGGACTCGTGGCACGACCCTTGCGACCCGACCGCCGGGCCGCACGTTCGAATCCCGCGAGGACCACCGATGAATACCAATCGCAACGCGCTGCTTGCCGCGATGCTCGCGACGCTCTACGCGACGAGCGCAGCGGCCGAAGGCGTCAAGGCGACGGACGCCACGCCGAAACCGGCCGATCCCGCGACCCCGGTCGCGACGCTCGACGACAGGATGGAAGAGGCAGCCAGCGCGGGTGAAGAACGCATCACCGATGCGAAGTTCTTCGAGCGCGCGGCCTC
This sequence comes from Candidatus Saccharimonadia bacterium, assembly GCA_035536495.1. Lineage (GTDB taxonomy): Bacteria > Pseudomonadota > Gammaproteobacteria > Xanthomonadales > Ahniellaceae > DATLNY01. The sequence continues at coordinate 5,729 of DATLNY010000228.1, forward strand.
GGCCAACATGCTCGAGGTCGAGCTCGGCGGCATCGCCCAGGACAAGGGCACGACGGCGGAGATCAAGGCATTCGGCGCCCGCATGGTCACCGACCACTCGAAGAAGATCGAGGAGCTCGAGTCGCTCGCTGCGAGCAAGAACGTCACGCTGCCGACCGCCTTGTTGCCGCAGGACCGGGCGACATGCGATCGCCTCGCGGCGCTCGCGGGCGCGCAGTTCGACGAGGCCTATGCGGACTTCATGGTCCAGGCGCACCGCGACATGGAGCGCCTCCTGGCCAAAACGGCGGAGCAGACCACCGACGCCGAGATCCGCGCTTTCGCGCAGGAGACCCGCAAGGGCGTGCTCGACCACTATGTCCATGCGCAGAAGCTCGATGCGGACAGGGTCGTCCTCGGGGACGGCATGGACGACGATTTCGAGGACGACGATTGAAGCGGGACGATTGAAGCGATACGGCTGACGCCTCGCGCCGCCTGAACTTTCTACACCGCGGCGCGCTGCGATCCCGCGCCACGCGCAACTCGCGCGTGGCCCGGTTCGTGCAGTCGAGCCCGGTATCGGGCGCGCTTCGCGCGCGGTCATCGGATGGGCCGACCATGCGCACGTCGACCGAGCCGTTCCTCCCGCACGCGCCGCCGCGCGCCGCGCTCGGCGGTCTCGCTGCGCGTTACGCCCGGATCCGCGAACGGACCGCGCAGCTCCTTGCGGGCCTCGAGACCGAGGACCTCGTCGCGCAGTCGATGCCGGACGCGAGCCCCGCCAAGTGGCACCTCGCCCACACGACCTGGTTCTTCGAGGCCTTCGTGCTGCAGCCGGCCGGGTTCGAGCCGCTGCATCCGGCGTGGCTGCCGTTGCTCAATTCCTACTACGAGGCCCACGGCCCGCGCCATCCGCGGGCGGAGCGCGGCCTGCTGACCCGACCGACGCTCGCGCAGGTGCTCGATTACCGCCACGCGATCGACGAGCGCATCCACGCGCTGCTCGAGCGCCACGACCCGGGCGTCGCGAGCGCGACGATCGAGCTCGGCCTGCAGCACGAGCAGCAGCACCAGGAGCTCATCGTCACCGACGTCAAGCACCTGCTGTTCCGCAATCCGCTCGCGCCCGCGTGGCGCACGCGGCGCGCGCGCGTCGCCACCGGGCGCATCCAGGCCGAGCTCGTGTTCCACGAGCACGAGGAAGGCCGCACGATGATCGGCGCGGCGGCAGACGGATTCGCGTACGACCACGAGCGCCCGCGGCACACGACCTGGCTCGCGCCGTATGCGCTCGCGGCGCGTCCCGTGACGAATGCGGAGTACGCGGCGTTCGTCGACGCGGGCGGCTACCGCGAGCCGGCGCTATGGCTCGCCGACGGCTGGGCACGACTCGAGTCGGAACGCATGCAGGCGCCGCTGTACT
>DATLNY010000229.1:0-2406 GCA_035536495.1 Candidatus Saccharimonadia bacterium
CAGCTGCTCGGTCGCGACGAGGTCGCGTTCGCATTCGCGGGCGGACATCGGTTCGTCGATCCCGAATCGGGCGCGGCGCTCGAGCTCGACGCCGACCGCGCCCGCGCGGCGTACCTCGAACGCTTCGGCGCCGCGCGCCGCGCGCTCGCGCAGGGATTCGCAGCGAGCGGCATCCGGCATGTCTCGCACGTGCTCGACGAGCCGCCGATCGTTCCGCTGCGGCGCTTGTTCGCCGCGCGCGGCGCAGAGGCCATGCGCGCGTGAGCATTGCCTGGGCAACCCCGCTCGGGCTCGCCGCGCTCGCGGCCGTGCTCGTGCCGATCGCGATCCACCTGCTTCGCCGCGCCGAGCACCGCACGACCCCGTTCGCGGCGCTCCGCTTCCTCCGCGCGACCGGCCTGCCGCGACGGCGACTGCGGATTGCCGAGCCGGCGCTGCTCGCGCTGCGATGCGCGCTCGTCGCCGTCATCGCGCTGCTGCTCGCGGAGCCGCTGCTCGAGCGTCCGGCGGCGAGCGGTCGTCACGTCGTCGCGGTCGTGCCGCCAGTGACAGCCGACGCCGCGCGCGCACGGCTCGCGTTCCCGGAGACGACCGATGCGCGCTGGCTCGCACCGGGCTTTCCGCCGCTCGAGCGCGCGTCTCCCGCTGCTGCGCAGCAGAGCGCGAGCCTGCTGCGCGAGCTCGATGCCTCCCTGCCCGCGGGGAGCCGGCTCGACGCCGTGGTGCCGGAGATCATCGCGGGGCTCGACGCGGAGCGCGCGCGACTTTCGCGCGCGGTCGGCTGGCATGTCGTTACGGGTGTTGCACCGCAAACCGGCGAGCCGACGGCGCCGCGAAAGCGACGGATCGTGCTCGACGCGGCGGCCGACGATCCTGCACGCCGTCCGGTCGAGGCGGCGGTCAAGAGCTGGCGCGTGCGCGGTGACGAGGTCGAGCTCCTCGACAGCCTGCCGGCGCAATCGCTGCCGCGCGACGCGACGCTCGTGCGGCTCGGCGCACCGCTCGACGCCGCGCACCTGCGCTGGGTCGAAAGCGGAGGCACCGCGCTCGTCGCGCCCGATCCCGATCCCGGTGGCCGCGTCATCGCGCGGCTCGCCGGATCCGGCGCAGTCGTGCGTGAGCGGCGCGCGGGCCGCGGTCGCATTATCGCCGTGTCGGTTGCGCTCGAACCCGCAACGCTGCCCGAAGTGTTCGAAGCGGATTTTCCCGAGCGGCTCGCGGCGTGGCTCGACGGCGAGCGCCCTGCGCCGGCCGCAGCACGCGCCGATGCCGTGAAGCCGCTGCCGGGCGCGCGCGCGCCGACGCCACGTCCCGAGCCGCTCGCGCCGATCCTCGCGCTGCTCGCGGCGCTGCTGTTCGCGATCGAGCGTGCGTGGGCGAGCGGCTTGCGGCGCCGGCGGCTCGCATGAGCGCGTCGCCGCGCATCGCGGGCTGGCGGCGCCGCGCGAGGGTGCGCCGCGTGCTCGTCGTCGCGGCCGCCGCGCTGCCGCTCGCCGCAGCCGCGGCGTTGCTCGGTGCGCGTCATTCCACCGGCGCGGCGGCGTTGTTCGGCGGCCTCGTGCTCGGCGGCGCGGCATTCGCCGCGGCGCGCGCTGCCCGCGCGATCGACGACCGTGACATCGCGCGGCGCCTCGACGCCGAGCGCCCCTTGCTCGAGGACAGCGCCGGGCTGCTCGTCGCGCGGGAATCGGACCTCACGCCGCTGCAGCGGCTGCAGCGTGCGCGCGTGCACGAGCGCGTCGGCAGCGTCGCCCAGCCGTCGCGCGAGCCGGTTCGCTGGCGGACGCTCGCCGCAAGCTGGCTGCTCGCGCTGCTCGTCGGAGCCGCCGCATTCGTGCCGCTGCCGCGCGCGATTCGGGCGGTCGACCCGCGCGCCGCGCGGCCGCAGGCCGCAGCAGTCGAAACGCAAATGACGAGCGCGGAGCTCGAAGTCGTCCCGCCGGCCTACACCGGCCTGCCGTCCCGCCGGTCGCGCGAGCTCGCCGCGCGCGTCGAGGCCGGCGCGCGCGTGCGCTGGCGCATCGCGTACGAACCGGTGCCAGACGCCGTGTCGCTCGTGTTCCATGACGGCGAGGCGCTCGCGCTCGTGCGCGACGGCGGCGCGTGGCGCGGCGAGCGCACCGTATCGAAGTCGGCGCTCTACCGGATCGAGCTGGCCGGCGTTCGATCGCCGCCGCGCTCGGTCAGCCATCGGCTCGACGTCATTCCCGACCGGCCGCCCGAGATCCGCGTCGTCGAGCCCGAGCGCACGTTGACGGCGCTCGCAGCGGGCCAGCGCAGCTGGACGCTCACGTTCGAGGCGAGCGACGACTACGGCGTCGGCGCCGCGATGCTCGCGATCACGAACGCGAAGGGCACCGGCGAGAACATCACGGTATCGCGCGCGACGATCGCGCTGCGCGGCGA
>DATLNY010000230.1:0-2877 GCA_035536495.1 Candidatus Saccharimonadia bacterium
GACGATCTCGGGAGTCAGCAGCTCGAGGAACCGCAGGCTGCGAAGCTCGCCGTCGATGCGGCCGCCGAGGTTGTCCCCGTCGATCGAAACGTTCGCCGCGAGCGTGCCGCCGTCCTCGAGCTTCGCGCTCGCGGTCGCACGCGTCGCGCCCGGCGCCACGTCGGCGTCGAGAACGAAGTCCGTGTAGCGCAGCAGCGGCCGTTCCTCGGTGTCGGGATACGCCACCACGCCGGCCGCCGAAGCGAGGTTCGCGCTGCCGCGCCAGGCGCCCTCGGGCGAGCGCGCGAAGCTGCCGCTGCCGCCGAGCACGCCTTCGGTGCGCAGTGGTGCGCCGGGGGTCGCGAGCGCGACGACGAGTGCGATCGGGACGCGCTCGACGCGGTAGCGCGCCTGCATCGCCCCATTCGCCGCGCGCTCGCTCGCGATGCACGCACGGCCCCCATCGGGCGCCACACCGCGTGGCTGCGCATCAGGCGATGCATCGGTCACCGCGAAGCACGACTCGGAGATCGTCCAGGCGCCGTCGGCGAGATCGAGCTGCGCGGGATCCTCGAGCGCGAGGCGCACGCCGGGCTGCGGCTCGAGCTCGAGCTGCTCCACGGTCCCGTGCCATCCCGCGGCGGTGGTGCCGCCGGCGAGCTTCAGCTCGAGCGCACCGGTCGCTCCCGCCGCGTCGAGCTCCACGCGATGTTGCGCGGTGCTCCCGTCTGCCGCGAGCGTCAGCGTATCGAACTGCTTGCCGCCTGCCTCCACACCCTGCGCGGAAATCGCGAGCGTTCCGCTCGGCGACTCGAGGTTCACGATGCCGGCGCGCAGCTTCAGCACGCGCGCTCGGATGCCGCGATACAGCAGCCCGGCGACATCGACGTCGGCGTCGACGTCCAGCGCCGGCCAGGTGCCGCGCGCGGTGACCTCGCCTTCGATCTTCCCCGCGGTGCCCGGGATGAAATCGGCGAGCGTCGCGATGTCGAGCCGCGCGCGTATGTTGTTGCGTGCGCCGCCGGTGCCGGCGAGATCGATGCGCGACTCGCCCGAGCGCAGCGTCGCGGTGCCGTCGACGACGCGGCCCGGGGCGATCGTGAGGTCCGCCTCGCCGGCGACGCGGCGTCCGCGCAGCTCACCCGAGAGCGCATCGAGATCGAGCGTCGCGGAGATGCCCGATGCGTCGCGCGTGCCGCTCGATACGAGCTTGAAATCTAGCGCGCCGGGCCAGTCGGCGAAGAATGCCCCCGGGTCGAAACGCTTGGCGGTCGCAGCGATCTGCCATCCGGTATGCGGCTCGAGCGTGATCGTGCCGCGCGCGTCGAGCCCGCCGTCGGGCTGCACGAGCTTCAGCGACTCGAGCGTGATCACCCCCGGCGTGCCCGTGAGCTTCACGTCGATATCGGCGACGCGGCCGGGCGGGCCGAACGCGAAGCGGCCCTGCACGGCGTAGCTGCGCGACGTGCCGTCGAACGACGCCGCGCCGCGCGTCGCGAGGTCGCGGCCGGCGAGGTCCGCGGGGATCACGACATCCTGCCACTGCAGCGCGAGGCGCGCGCGTGGCGGCTCGTCCGCGAGCGACACCTCGCCGCTCGCTTCGAGCGCGCCCGGGGCGTCGGGGCTCGAGATCCGCAACGCGTCGAGCACCATCACCTCGTCGTCGCGCAGCACGCCCTCGAACCGCTCGAGCTTGACGCGATGCGCGTTGAGCACGAGGTCGCCCGTGAGCGCGAATCGACGACGCGTTCCCGAGCCTGTGAGCCTCGCCGCGACGGACTTCAGCGCGGACGGCGTGCAAGGGTCGCCGGCGTCCGGATCCGCGGCGGCCGAAGCCGGGGGCGGGGTCGGGGTCGGGGTCGCCGTCGCGGCACGCGAACACGCGGCGCGAAGCACCGCCGGATCGAACGGCGGCGCGTCGAGCGCGACGGTCCAGGGCAGCTCATCGTCGGACGGCGCGGCCGTCAGCGTCACGCTCGCGCGCATCGGTGCGCGCAGCGCGACGATCGCCCGCGCTGCGCGGCCGTCGCTTTTCGCATCGATCTCGCCGGTCCATGCGACGCCGTCGACGCGCCATGCGAACGTGCCGCGCGCGTTGCCGCGGTGCCCGCGCGCCGAGGCGAACGCGCCCGAGAGATCGAGGCGCCCGTCGGGACCGCGCGCATCGAAGCGGCTGATCGCGATGCCGGCTTCGGTCCACTGGCCGGCGAGCTCGATGCGATCGAAGCGCGGCAGTGCCTCGCCGTCCTTGAAGATCGCGAGCCGCGACACGCTGGCGCGCTCGACGATGAAGTCGAGCGGTGGCCGCCACGGCGACTCGTTCTCGGGATCGGTCGCGACGGTCGTCAGGCGCACGACGACACCTTCCGCATCGAGCGATTCGACCAGCGCGCGCCGCGACAGCGCCGCGGTCGCGGCGACGTCGACGACGAGCCGTTCGATCGAGACGTCCATGCCGGCCGCCGGATCGCGGTATCGCACGTTCGTCAGCGTCACTGGCGCGGGCAGGCGCCCGCTGATCGCGCCGATGCTGAGCCGCCCCTCGGTCAGCGCGACGAGCCGGTTGAACGTGAATCGCGCGCCATGCTCGGTCCCGAACGTGAACCATGCGACGCCCGCGACGAGCACCGCGAGCACGACGAGCACGATTGCGATGCGCCTGAGCCACTTCACAGGTCGGGCCCGATGACGAGGTGCAGCTGCACGCCGGACTCGAACTCGTCGCCGATCGGCACGGCGACGTCGAGCCGCACCAGGCCGACCGGCGAGCGCCAGCGCACGCCGACGCCGGCGCCGAGCTTGACGTCGAAGTCGTGCGTGAACGCATCGCCGGCGTCGACGAACACCGCGCCGCCCCAGTCGTCGAGGAAATAATGCTCGTACTCCGCGCTCACGACC
>DATLNY010000231.1:0-3941 GCA_035536495.1 Candidatus Saccharimonadia bacterium
GCCATGAGGCGTTCCGCCTGCTCGAGCGCAACGCCTTCGCGCAGCCGCGCGACGACCGAGAGGTAGTTCGTGTCGCGCCCCGTCGTCGCGCTCGCGAGCTGCGTCGGCAGCCACGCGTCGCCGCCCGGATACTTGAAGTGCTCCGGCATCACGCCGACGATCTCGTGCGGCTCGCCGTTCAGCACGATCTTGCGCCCGATCACGTCCCGTGCGCCGCCGAACGCGCGCTGCCAGAGCGCATTCGAGATCACGACGACGTCGCGCGCCGCGCGGTCCTCGTCGGCGGTGAAGGCGCGGCCGAGCTGCGCCGGCACCGCCATCACGCGCCAGAACTCCGGCGTGACGGTGTAGGCCTCGAGCTTCTCCGCGCCTTCCCCGCCCGTGAGGGTTGCCGACGTGCCCGCGAACGCGCCGAGCGACTCGAACGCCTCGGTCGTCTGCTCCTGCCAGTCGAACAGGACGGGCCGGGCGACCGGGCAGTCCGTGCAGGCGCCCTGCGAGCCGACGATCCGGATGATGCGCTCGGAGCCGGGATACGGCAGCGGTTTCAGCAGCACCGCGTTGACGACCGCGAACACCGTGCCGATCGCGCCGAGCGCAAGCCCGAGCGTCAGGATCGCGACGAGCGCGAAGCCGGGCGTGCGCGCGAGGCTTCGGAAGGCTCGGAAGATGGAGGTCAGCATGCTACTTACTCCCTCGTCGGTGACACCGCCGCCGTTGCCGTGCTTGCCGCGGCGCTGGATCCCGACTTGCGTCGGGATGACGCCGCAGTAGGCGCGCGCTGTGCGCGCGCTGACTGCGGCGTCACTCGTAGCGCAACGCTTCCATCGGTGAAGTTCGCGCGGCACGCCGCGCCGGCAGCCAGCACGCGAGCAGCGCGACCGCGCCGAGCACGAGCACGACCGTGACGAGCGTCACCGGATCGCTGCTCTGCACGCCGAACAGCTGCGACTGCATGAAGCGCGTCAGCACGAGCGACCCGACGATGCCGAGCGCGAGCCCGATCCCCGCGATGCGCCCGCCCTGGTGCAGCACGAGGCGCGTGATGTCGCTGCCCTGCGCGCCGATCGCGAGCCGCACGCCGAGCTCGCTCGTGCGCTGCTCGACCGAGAACGCGAGCACGCCATAGATTCCGATCGCCGAAAGCAGCAGCGCGACGCCCGCGAAGATCGCGAGCAGCACCATCGGCGCCTTGCGGCCCTCCAGCGAAACCTTGATGCGTTCGTCGAGCGTGCGCACGTCGTAGACCGGCTGCTCGGGATCGACCCGGAGGATCGCGTCGCGGATCGGCTGGGCGAGCCCGCCGGTCGCGAGATCGGTCTTGACGACGAAGAAGCCGTTGTCGACCGTGTACTGCCGGAACGACATGTAGAACGCCTCCTTCTTGACGTCGTCGGCGAGCGCGAAGGGCTTGACGGTCCCCACCACGCCGACGATCGTCCAGACGCGCGGCTTGCCGTCGGCGGTTTCGTTCCAGAGGATCCGCTTGCCGACCGCGCCGTCCTTCGCGAAGTACTTCTTCGCGAGGTATTCGTCGACGACCATGACGTCGGGCGCGCCGGCCGCGTCGGCGGCGGTGAACCCGCGGCCCTGCAGCACCGGCACCTCGAGCGCTTCGAAGTACTGCTCGTCGACGGTGCGGCCGTAGCCGTGCGGCGAGGACTCGCCGGCCGCCTCGTCGCGGCCCTCGATGTTGAACGACGTCGTCCACGTGCTGCCGCCGAACGGCAGGTTGCTCGTGTACGCGACCTTCCCCGCGCCGGGGATCGTGCGCAGCTCGGCGAGCGCGCGGTCGTAGAACTGCGCCTGCGCGGGGGCGTCGGGATACTTCGCGGCCGGCAGGTCGAAGCGCGTCGTGATGAGGCCGTCGCGCCTGAAGCCGGGATCCTGTTCCATGACGCGGTTGAAGCTCTTGATCAGCAGGCCCGCGCCGACGAGCAGCGTGACGGCGAGCGCCATCTGCACGACGACGAGCGTCGCACGCGTCATCCGCGCGCCGCGTCCCATCGTGTTGCCGCGGCCGCCTTCCTTCAGCACTTCGTAGGGCTTGCCGCCGAGCTGCGCGAACGCCGGGAACAGCCCGAACACGATCCCGGTCAGCGCCGCGAGCGCGAGCGTGAAGCCGAGCACGGTGCCGTCGATCCCGACCTGCGCCGAGAGCTGCGAGTTGTTGAGCCCGAGCAGGTTCAGGAGGTCGATGCTCCAGTACGCGAGCAGGATCCCCGCGAGCGCGCCCATCGCCGCGATCAGCAGCGCCTCGATCAGGAGCTGCCGCGCGATGCGGCGGCGGCCCGCGCCGAGCGCGGTGCGCACGCTGAGCTCCTTCTGCCGCGAGGTCACGCGTGTCAGCATCAGGTTCGCGACGTTCGCGCATGCGATCAGCAGCACGAAGCCGACGACGGCCTGCAGCAGCCACAGCACGGGCCGGAGGTTGCCGACCCACTGGTCGCGCAACGACTTCGCGCGCCCGAAGAAATTGCCGTTGCGGAACCACGCGGCGTTGTCGGCCGCGTCCTCGCCACCTGCCGCCGCGGCACGGTCGGCGGTGCGCGCGACGATCGCGTCCATCTGGGAGTGCAGCTGCTCGATCGTCGCGCCGGGGGCCAGGCGGCCGATCGATTCGGAGTACTCGTTGCCGCGCTCGTCGTCGCTCTTCTGCGCGTCGGTGAACGCGAACGGGATGAACAGCTGCGTGTCCCGGTTCGGGAACACGAACGACTCGGGCATGACGCCGAGCACGCGGAACGTCTCGCCGTTGAGGCGCACGTCGCGCCCGACGATCTGCGCATCGCCTGCGAAGTTGTTCTTCCACGCGGTGTGCGAGAGCACGACGACCTTGTCGCTGCCGGCGACCGCCTCGGCTTCGCCGAAGACGCGGCCGAGCGCGGCGGAAGCACGCAAGGTCGAGAACAGCGACGGCGTCGCGCGCAGGCCGACGAGGCGCTCGGGCGTGCCGCTCGCGGCGAGGTTGAAGCTCTGCCCGGTGTACATCGCGAGGTCCGCGAGCGCCGGCGCCTGCTCCTTGCGGTCGAAGTAGTCGGGGATCGACGTGCCCGCGTAGTCGAGGCCCATCTTCGGATAGTTGTTGTAGACCTGGACGAGGCGCTCGCCGTCGTCGTACGGCAGCGGCTTCAGCAGCAGCCCGTTGATGACCGAGAAGATCGCGGTGTTCGCGCCGATCCCGAGCGCGAGCGTCGCGACCGCGGCGATCAGGAAGCCCGGCTTCGCGAACAGCGAGCGGATGCCGTAGCGCAGGTCCTGCTTGAGGGTGTCGAACATGGTGTCGCTCCTTGCCGCCTGTCGCGGATCGAAGGCGTCAATCCGCGCCTCGTTCCACCCCGCAACCGTCATTCCCGCGCAAGCGGGAATCCATTCGTCTTCGCACCGCCGTCAATGGATTCCCGCTTGCGCGGGAATGACGTCGGGAGGGAGACGCACTCGCCGGGGACTGCGCGTTCGCGTCGGTGGGGACCGCGCGCCCGCGCGCCTACCCGATCTGAATCACACCGTGGTCGAGCGCGCCGCCTGCACCTGCTGCGCGCGATCCTTCACGCGCTGGTCTTCCTCGTGGCGCAGGCGGTGCATCGTTTCCTCGTCGACGACGCGGCCGTCGAACATGAAGATCTTGCGCTGCGCGAAGTCGGCATAACGCGGGTCGTGCGTGACCATGCAGATCGTCGAGCCGGACTTGTGGAGCTCGTCGAGGAGCTCCATGACCGCCTCGCCGGTCTTCGAGTCGAGGTTTCCGGTCGGCTCGTCCGCGAGCAGGAGCGAGGGCTTGCCGACGAGCGCGCGCGCGACCGCGACACGCTGTTGCTGGCCGCCCGAGAGCTGCGCGGGGTAGTGCTTGAGGCGATGCGCCATGCCGACGCGCTCGAGCGCGGCCTGGACGCGGTCGCGCCGCTCGGCCTTGTTCATCCCGTCGCGGTAGGTCAGCGGCA
>DATLNY010000232.1:0-4663 GCA_035536495.1 Candidatus Saccharimonadia bacterium
TGACGCGCGCCGGGGATCTCATGCGCATCATGAAAGGCCAGAACATCGGCACGCTGGTCGACCGCGGCAAGTAGCCACCCGCGCGCGATCCTGGCGACCGCGGATGACGCGCGCGAAGCCGGCGTTATACTTCTTCGCCCGTTTTTGCCGCTGTGGACCGACATGACGATCGCCGACATCCAGAAAGACGCCGAAGCGCGCATGACCAAGAGCGTCGAGGCGCTGCGCCACGACCTCACGCGGCTGCGCACCGGACGCGCGAGCCCTGCGCTGGTCGAGCACCTCAAGGTCAGCTACTACGGCTCGGACATGCCGCTCGCGCAGGTCGCGAACATCGCGGTGTCCGACGCGCGCTCGATCACGATCACGCCGTGGGAGAAATCGATGGTCGGCCCGGTCGAGAAGGCGATCCTCGCATCCGACCTCGGGCTCACGCCGACGACCGCGGGCACCGTCATCCGCATCAACATTCCCGCGCTGACCGAGGAACGACGCAAGGACCTCACGAAGCACGTCCATCACGAGGGGGAAGCCGCGAAGGTCGCGGTCCGCAACGTCCGGCGCGACGCGATGCACCAGGTGCAGGCGCTGCTCAAGGACAAGAAGATCACCGAGGACGAGGAGCGCCGCGCCGAGGACGACGTGCAGAAGCTGACCGACCGCTTCGTCAAGGGCGTCGACGACGTCGTCAAGGCGAAGGAGCAGGAGCTGCTCTCGGTCTGACCCCCCCCGGCGTCATCCCGGCGACTGCGCAGCGAACAGCGCAGCTGGTCAAGCCGGGATCCACGCCGGCAGTCACTGGGTTCCGGCTTTCGCCGGAATGACGCCAGAGAAAAACGAAGCACGGTCGCCGTCGTTCACGGAAAATGTGCTGCCGCACAGCCCGAGCATGCCCGCAGACGACAAGACCGCCGCCCCCCCTCGCCCACGCCACATCGCGATCGTGATGGACGGCAACGGGCGCTGGGCGAAGCAGCGCCATCGGCCGCGCACGTTCGGCCACCGCGCGGGCGCGAAGGCCGTGCGCGCGACCGTCGAAGGCTGCCTGCGCGAAAAGATCGAGGCGCTGACGCTGTTCGCGTTCTCGTCGGAGAACTGGAAGCGGCCGCCGACGGAGGTCAGCGCGCTGATGAAGCTGTTCCTCGATGCGCTCGACCGCGAGGTCGAGGAGCTCGCGGGCTACGGCGTGCGGCTTCGCTTCATCGGCGAGCGCTCGGCGTTTGCCCCCGAGCTCGTCGAGCGCATGCGCCGCGCCGAGCAGCGCACGCACGCGAATGCGACGCTCGCGATGAACGTCGCGGTCAACTACGGCGGACGCATGGACATCGCGCATGCCGCGCGAGCGCTTGCTGCGCGCGTCGCGCGCGGCGAGCTCGCCCCCGAATCGATCGACGAGCGCGCGCTCGGCGCCGAGCTTGCGCTGTCGGACCTGCCCGAGCCCGACCTCTTCATCCGTACCGGCGGCGAGCAGCGCATCAGCAACTTCCTGCTCTGGCAGCTCGCCTATGCCGAGCTTTGGTTCACCGACGTGCTGTGGCCGGACTTCGACCACGAATGCCTCAAGCGCGCGATCGCCGACTTCGGCGCGCGCGAGCGCCGCTTCGGCATGACCGGCGAGCAGGTGCGCGGGCCCGCGGTACGCGGCTAGGCCGCGCGCGCGTCGTATGATGCGACCCGCATGCTCAAGCAACGCGTCCTCACCGCCCTGATCCTCGCCCCGGTCGTCGTCGCGGCCGTGCTGCTGCTCGACACGCCGATGTTCGCGCTGTGCCTCGGCGTCATATTCGCCGTCGGGCTGCTCGAATGGTCGCGCCTGATCGGGATGCGGCTGATCTACGTGAGGCTAGCGCTCGTCGCGGTCGCCGTCGCGATCATGGGGCTCGCCTGGCAGTACCGCGAGCAGGGCGCGCTGATCGTCGCGCTCGTCTGCGGCGCGGCGTGGTGGATGCTCGCGCCGCTGTGGCTTTCGAACGTCTCGTTTGCGTCGCAACCGCGCAAGCGCTGGCTCTCGATCAAGGCCGCCGCCGGCCTGCTCGCGGTGATCCCCGCGTGGGCCGCGGCATTGCTGCTGCACGCGACGCCCGAGCGCGGGCCGTGGTGGCTGCTGTTCGTGGTGTTGCTCGTCTGGGGTGCCGACATCGGTGCGTATTTCGCCGGACGGAAGTTCGGCCGCACGAAGCTCGCGCCGAGCATCAGCCCCGGAAAAACCGTTGCGGGCGTCTACGGCGCGCTGGTCGTCAGCGCGCTGTTCTCGCTGTTCGCCGGCTGGTGGCTCGACTCGACCGGCTGGGCGCTCGCGACGTTCGTCGTGCTGTCGCTCGTGACGGTCCTGTTCTCGATCGTCGGCGACCTGTTTGAAAGCCTCATCAAGCGCCATTCGAACCTCAAGGACTCCGGCTCGATCCTGCCTGGCCACGGCGGCGTATTCGACCGGCTCGACAGCCTGTTCGCGGCGCTGCCGGTGTTCACCGCCGGCAAGCTGCTCGCCGGGCTGTGAGCGCTCGCCGGCGCGTCGTCGTACTCGGTGCGACCGGCAGCATCGGCGCGAGCACGCTCGATGTGCTCGCGCGTCATCCGGACCGGTTCGAAACGCATGCGCTGACCGCGCATCGCGACGTCGATGCGCTCGTCGCGCGCTGCATCGCGCACCGGCCCGCGTTCGCCGTCGTCGCCGATACGGCCTGCCACGATGCGCTCGCGCGCGGCCTGCGCGATGCTGGGCTTCAGACCGAGCCGCTCGCCGGGCCCGACGCGCTCGCGCTCGTCGCGTCGCACCACGAGACCGACATCGTCGTCGCCGCGATCGTCGGTGCCGCGGGGCTGACGTCGACGCTCGCCGCGGCGCGCAGCGGCAAGCGCGTGCTGCTCGCGAACAAGGAGGCGATCGTGATGGCCGGCGCGCTGCTCGAGCGCGCGCTCGCATGCTCCCGCGGCGTGCTGCTGCCGCTCGACAGCGAGCACAACGCCGTCCAGCAATGCCTGCCCGCCTCGTACGCGTCGGATCCCGACAGGCATGGCGTCGAGCGCGTCGTGCTGACGGCGTCGGGCGGACCGTTCCTCGACCGCTCGCGCGACTCGCTCGCGTCGGTGACGCCCGACGAGGCGTGCGCGCATCCGAAATGGCGCATGGGCCGGAAGATCTCGGTCGATTCCGCGACGCTGATGAACAAGGGGCTCGAGGTCATCGAGGCGCACTGGCTGTTCGGCGTGCCGGGATCGCGCATCGAGGTCGTCGTGCATCCGCAGAGCCTCGTCCATTCGCTCGTCGCGTACCGCGACGGCTCGATGCTCGCGCAGCTCGGCAACCCCGACATGCGCACGGCGATCGCATGCGCGCTCGCGTGGCCCGAGCGCATCGACGCCGGCGTCGCGCCGCTCGACCTCGTCGCGGCGGGACGCCTCGACTTCCGGGCGCCGGACCTCGAGGCGTTTCCGTGCCTCGCACTGGCCTACGCAGCGCTCGAGCGCGGTGGCACGGCGCCGGCGATCCTCAATGCCGCGAACGAAGTGGCGGTCGAGGCGTTCCTCGCCGGACGCCTCGGCTTCCTCGCGATCGCCGATGTCGTTGCGCGCGTGCTCGACACCGTTGCGATCGTCGAAGTCGACACGCTAGAAGGCGTGCTCGAGGCCGATCGCGTTGCGCGGGAGGCCGCCAGTTCGTTGTGTTCGTGACAGCTGAAGTAGGCCGTCGTGACCCCTCAGGGCGTCACCCCGACGAAAGTCGGGGCGCATTGACTTCGGCCGTGATCAGGCGCTGGATCCCGGCCTGCGCCGGGATGACGCCGTGTGGGTGGAGGCGCCCGGCCACCCTTTGACTGCTGCGCCACGGCGCCACCCAAAGCCCTGAATCGTTAACGATCAGCCTGCAATAATCCCGAACATGGGCAATTTCTTCGGTTCCATCTGGTGGCTCGTCGTCACGCTCGGCCTGCTCGTGACGTTCCACGAGTTCGGACACTTCATCGTCGCGCGCAAGCTCGGCGTGAAGGTGCTGCGCTTCTCGGTCGGCTTCGGCCGCGCGTTGTGGCGCCGCGTCGGCAAGGACGGCACCGAGTACGTCGTCGCGGCGATCCCGCTCGGCGGCTACGTCAAGATGCTCGACGAGCGCGAAGGCGAGGTCGATCCCGCCGAGGCGCATCTTTCGTTCAATCGCAAATCGGTTGCGACGCGCTTCGCGATCGTCGCGGCGGGCCCGATCTTCAACCTCGTGTTCGCGGTCGCGGCGTTCTGGGCGATGTTCGTGATCGGCAAGCCCGATTTCCAGCCGCTCGTGGGCAAGGTCGAGGGCATCGCGCTCGCGTCGGGCTTCGAGCGCGGCGACAGGATCGTCAAGGTCGCGGGCGAGCCGGTGCTGACCTGGACCGACGCGACGCTGTTCCTCGCGAAGGCCGCGATCGACCGCCTGCCGACCCCGGTCGAGGTCGTCGATGCGCGCGGCTCGACCCGCGTGCGCACGCTCGACCTGACGCAGATGGCGCCGCAGGCGCATGACCTCGGGATCCGCGCGATCGGTTTCGTGCCGAGCCAGTTCCTGATCCCCGCGGTCGTCGCGGAAGTCAGCGCGGGCAAGCCGGCCGCGCGCGCGGGCATCGTCCCGGGCGACCGGCTGCTCTCGGTCGGCGCCGTGGAAATCGTCGACTGGAGCGACGTCTCGGCCGCGCTG
>DATLNY010000233.1:0-6005 GCA_035536495.1 Candidatus Saccharimonadia bacterium
GGACGTGTGCGAGGCGCGGCACGTCGCGGGGAGCTGCACGTCCATCTGCGCGCCCTCGGACCAGGAAGTCGTGATCGAGTACAACAACACCGGCAATGGCTGCTCGACGCCGCCCGAGCTCTCGGCAGGCTGCTCCGTGACGGGCGGCTTCCGATACCGCGGGCCCGACCCGGCGGTGCAGGGGATCTATTTCTATGGCGACGCGTGTACGGCGCGACTGTATTACTCGGCGGAGACGTCGCCGAACAACTGGGTCGCGCCGAGCACGGCGACGCAGGTCGCGATCGCCGGCACGATCCTCGGGTTTGGCGAGGACGAGTTCGGCATCGTCTACTTCGTCGCCGGCAGCTCGCTCTACCGGATCGGGTCGAGCGACATCCTCTTCACGAACGGTTTCGAATGACGAGCCGGTCGCGTCAGCGCGCCGCTGCCTTCAGCGCGCCGCTTCCTTCAAGGCGATAGCCTCGAAGCCGTTGCTCGACAGCGTCCGGCGCGCGTCGTCGAGCTCGCGCGCCGACACATAGGGGCCGACGCGCACGCGGTGCCAGGTCTGCGCGTTGATGTCGACCGTGACGACCTGCGCGCGCAGGCCGAGCAGCGCGAGGCGCGCCTTCATCTGCTCGGCGTCGTCGTCGGAGCGGAACGAGCCGGTCTGCAGGAAATAGCGCGCGCCGGGCTCGGTCGGCGGCTCGGGACGCGCCGCTTCGGCCGACACCTGCGATTCCGGGATCACGACCTCCATCTCCGGCAGCACGGTGTAGAAGTCGTACTTCGGCTTTGCGGGCGCGTTCGCGACGCCGGGGTCAGCGACCGCGTCGCTGGGCGTCGCCTGCGGGTTCGGCCTCGGCGCGTCGCGTTCGCGCACGACGGGGACCCAGTCCTTGTAGAGCGCGATCGCCGACAGCGCGAGCCCGAGCACGACGCCGCAGAGCACCCACGCCCACGCGGGCATCGCCGGTCGTTCGTTGCCGCCTCGGTGCGCCTGCCCGTTCTTTCGTCCCATCACATCGACTCCGGTGCGCTGACGCCGAGCAGCTTGAGGCCGCTCGCGAGCACGATCTTCACCGCGCTGACGAGGTAGAGCCGAGCATTGCGCAACGCGTCGTCGTCGACCAGGATCGGCACCGCGTTGTAGTAGCTGTGGAATGCCGCCGCGAGCTCGCGCAGCCCGTTCGCGACGATCTGCGGCGAGCGCATCTCGGCCGCGCCCTCGAGCACTTCGGGCCAGCGCAGGATCTGCTGCAGCAATACCTGTTCCGCGTCGTGGCTCAGCCGCTCGCGCGATGCGTCCCCGCTCGCGCGGTTGTACGCGAGGCTCTTCTCGGCGAGCTGGCGGAACAGCGACGCGACGCGCGCATGCGCATACTGCACGTAGTACACCGGATTGTCGTTCGAGTGCGAGCGCGCGAGGTCGAGGTCGAAGTCGAGGTGCTGCTCGTGGCTGCGCATGACGTAGAAGAACCGCGCCGCATCGGCGCCGACGTCCTCGCGCAACTGCCGCAGCGTCACGAACTGGCCGGCGCGCGTCGACATCTGGATCTTCTGGCCGCCTTCGTAGAGCACCGCGAACTGCACCAGAGGCACCTCGATCCGCGCGGGGTCGAGCCCGAGGCCCTGGGCCGCGGCCTTCAGGCGTGCGACGTAGCCGTGGTGGTCGGCGCCGAGCACGTAGATCGCGCGATCGAAGCCGCGATCGAACTTGTTGAGCAGGTAGGCGATGTCGGAGGCGAAGTACGTCGTAGCGCCGTTCTCGCGCACGACGACGCGGTCCTTCTCGTCGCCGAACGTGGTCGCGCGGAACCACTTCGCGCCGTCCTTCTCGTACATGTGGCCGCCGGCCTCGAGCGTCGCGATCGCCTTCGCGACCGCCCCCGAGGTCGCCAGCGAGCGCTCGCTGAACCAGACGTCGTGCCGCACGCCGAAGTGCGCGAGGTCGTCGCGGATGTCGGCGAGGCACTGGCCGAGACCGGCGTCGAACACGAGCCGGTAGTCGGCCTCGCCGAGCAGCTTTCGCGCGCGCGCGATCAACGCGTCGATGTGGATCTCCTTGTCGCCGCCCTGGGACTCGTCGGGCGGCAGCTCGTCGAAGACCTCGTACGCGGTGCGGCGCAGGCGATCGCCTTCGCGCGATCGCAGCGCGCGCGAAATCTCGATGACGTATTCGCCCTTGTAGCCGTTGTCGGGAAAGCGCACCGGGATGCCGCCGAGCTCGAGATAGCGCAGCCAGACGCTCACCGCGAGGATGTCCATCTGGCGGCCGGCGTCGTTGACGTAGTACTCGCGCTGCACGGCATGGCCGTTCGCTTCCAGGACGTTCGCTAGCGAAGCGCCGTATGCAGCGCCGCGGCCGTGCCCGACGTGCAGCGGCCCGTTCGGGTTGGCCGACACGAACTCGACGGTCACCGTGCCGCGCGAGCCCTCGGGTTCGAAGCCGTAGCGTTCGCCCGCGTCGAATACCCGACGCAGCGTGCCGACGAGGCACTGCGGGCTCACGAAGAAATTGAGGAAGCCCGGGCCCGCGACTTCGACCTGCCGGACGAGCTGCGACGCCGGCAGGGAAGCTGCGAGCGCGCTCGCGAGCTCGCGCGGGTTACGCGACGCCGACTTCGCCAGCAACAGCGCGACGTTGCACGCGTAGTCCCCGTGCGCCTTGTTGCGCGTGCGCTCGATGACGAACTGGGGTTCCTCGCCGGGCGGCAACGCGCCCTTGCGCCGCAGGTCGAGGACGGCCTGCAGGATCAGTTCCTTGATGAGATCTTTCACTGGGCGGGGGCAGTGCGGAAGCGGCGCGTATTAGAACGCATCCGGCAGGGCGAGGCGAATTCGAGCGCTGGCGAGGCGCGCGCTGCTTCGCTGGGGATCGCCCGCTTGCAATAGTTGCCGTGCGCGTCGCCGCGCATGGGGACAAGCCTGTGCACAACTAGGTGGGTAAATCGGCGAAGTGCCGGCAAATCAGCGACTTCCCCGAACGGCGGGTGTCCCGCGGAACGGCATTTTTCCGTAGCTATTTCAAATAGTTGCCACGCAACTCCGTGGTTCCTGCGACGCCGGGCGCAACCCGCCGCCGCTTTCGAACGGCGCTGTGCATAAGCGGCGCGCGCTGTCGATCCCTTCGTTGCAGTCTTTTCAACGGCGCGCGGCGTATACGCCCGCTGCAGGCGCCGCTCACCGCGCGCCAGCGCCGCCCGAGATCGATTCCGCGAGCGAAAGGTGCGTGCTGAGCACTTCGGCGCCGGTGTACGCGTCGGTCGGCTGGTCGGCGTAGCGTTCGTTCAGCGCCTTCGACAGCTGGCGCACGCGCGTCGCATTCGCCTGCTTCGCGTCGGCGAACACCTGCTTGCCGAGATCGGAGCAGAAGCGATGCAGGTCGAAGAAATAGCGCTCCTGGCCCGAGGTCAGGAACGAGAGCACCGGCGGCCCCGAGCACGCGTCGCCGAGCGCGCGGCCCGAGCGCATTTCGCGCTCGGCGGCCAGCCGCGCCGCGCTGTTGGCGAGGTCGGTGAAGCGCTCGCCGACGTTGGCGGTATCGAGATCCGACGCGATCAATGCAAGCTCGATTGCGCGCACGAGCAACGGGTCCTCGCGCCACGCCGGCTGCTCGCGATCGAGCTGGACCGCGAGCACCGGCGCGAGCGGTCCACCGCTCGCGACCGCCTCGGCCGTGTTGTAGGCCGCGGTCGGCGGGGAGGGACGCGCGTCGAACGTGCTGCCGGCGATCATGACCTCGAGCGCGACGTACAGCTCGTGGTCGGCGGTCTCGTCGAATCCCGCGATGCCGAGGATGCGGTGCGCTTCCGCGATCGAGGCCGCCTCGTTGTTCCCGATCGATTGCGTGAACTCGACCGTTTCGCGCTGGCGCAGGTCGTGGCAGGTCGCGAACAGCGACAACGCCAGCCAGTCGCGGCCCGGCAGCGCCTGCACGCCGATCTGCCGCAGCACCCGGCCGAGCCGACGGTCGAGGATCTCGAGCGCATGGTCCTCGTTGTGGTACGCGTGGAAGTCGTGGCCGAAGCTGCCGTGGCGGACCGCGAAGCGCGCGAGCGACAGCAGCACCGCGTTCTCGGCCCGCTCGAGGTAGGCCTGCGACTGGTCGCCGTAGAAGTCGTGATAGATCGTGCGGCGCCGGCGCAGCAGCGCCGGCACGTCGGGGCGCCGCTCGGCGATCAGGGCGCGCGCGTCGTCGACGTCGGCGATCTGGCGCTCGACCGCATCCGGCGGAAAGCTGTGCGGTAGCCCGATGATGACCCGCGCGGACAAAAGGTGCGCCCCGTTCGCCCCGAAAGGCCGATTCCGCCGCAGTATAGAGAGGCGCCCGCACCGTTGGAAACGCCCCGCCGGGTCGTCAGACCAGCCCGCGTTCCGCGAGCGATACCGGCGCGGTCTCCCCTACGATGAGATGGTCGAGCACGCGCACGTCGATGAGGGCGAGCGCGTCGCGCAGGCGCCGCGTGATCGCGACGTCCGCCGCGGACGGCTCGGCGACGCCGGACGGATGGTTGTGGGCGAGGATCACCGCCGCGGCGTTGTGCGACAGGGCCCGGCGCACGACCTCGCGGGGATGCACGCTCGCCCCGTCGATCGTGCCGCGGAACAGCTCCTCGCTCGCGATGACGCGATGGCGGTTGTCGAGGAACAGGCACGCGAAGACCTCGTACGGGTAAGGTCCGAGCCATGCGCGCAGATACTCGCCGCAACGGCGCGGGTCGGTCAGCGCGTCGCGCCGCACCGCGGCGCCGAGCACGCGCCGCGACAGCTCGAGCGCCGCGACGAGCTGGCAGTACCCCGCCGCGCCGAGCCCGGGCGACTGCAGCGCCTCGTTCCGCGGCGCCGCGCACAACGCCGCGATTCCGCCGAATCGCGCGATGAGCTCGCGCCCGACATCGACGGCGTTTCGCCCGCGACGACCGCTGCGCAGGAAGATCGCGAGCAGTTCGGCATCGGCGAGCGCCGCGGGGCCCGCTGCGAGCAGGCGCTCGCGCGGTCGTTCGTGCAACGCGAGCTCGGTCATGCGCATGGTGCGATGCTGGGCGCCGCCGCGCGTCGCCGCCAGCGGATCGCGGCGACCCTTCCTGTAAGCTGAAAGCTCGCGCGGCAGTCAGACGGAGTCGACGTGGCGCAGCTTGCCGGAACCCGTGTGCTGCTCGGCGTCGCCGGCGGCATCGCGGCCTACAAGTCCGCCGACCTCGTGCGGCGCCTGCGCGACGCCGGCGCCGAGGTGCGGGTCGTCATGACCGCGAACGCGCAGCGCTTCGTCACGCCGCTGACGTTCCAGGCGCTGTCGGGCAATCCCGTGCGCACGTCGCTCTGGGACGAGGCGGCCGAGGCCGCGATGGGCCACATCGAGCTCGCGCGCTGGGCCGAGATCATCGTCGTCGCACCCGCCACGGCGGATTTCGTCGCGAAGCTCGCGAGCGGACGCGCCGACGACCTGCTCACGACGCTGTGCCTCGCGAGCGCTGCGCGCGTCGCGCTCGCGCCGGCGATGAACCAGCAGATGTGGTCGCACGCCGCCGTGCAGGCCAACGTCGCGACGCTCGCGGCGCGGGGCGTGCTGCTCCTCGGCCCTGCATCGGGCAGCCAGGCGTGCGGCGAATTCGGCGCGGGCCGCATGCTCGAGTCGAGCGAGATCGTCGCGAGCGTGCTCGCGCTGCTCGCGCCCGGCACGCTGCGCGGCGCGCGATTCCTCGTCAGCGCGGGGCCGACGTACGAGGACATCGATCCGGTGCGCTTCATCGGCAACCGCAGCTCGGGCCGCATGGGATTCGCGGTCGCGGAAGCCGCGGCGCAGGCCGGCGCGGCGGTCACGCTCGTCACCGGTCCGGTATCGCTGGTGACGCCGGCGGGCGTCACGCGGATCGACGTGCGCAGCGCAGGCGAAATGCTCGATGCGATCGTCGCGCAGATCGATCACAGCGACGTGTTCGTCTCGGCGGCCGCGGTCGCCGACTTCAGGCCGGCCGAAACCTCGCCGCGGAAGATCAAGAAGGACGGCGCGCCGCGCACGC
>DATLNY010000234.1:0-2298 GCA_035536495.1 Candidatus Saccharimonadia bacterium
CCCATGAGCAGTCGCCTGCGTGCCCTCGCGCTAGTCGCCGCCGGATGCTTCGCCGTGCCCGCCATCGCGCGCGCCGAAGCCGATTGCGAGATGCGGTTTTCGATGAAGGGCTGGTCGGCGTTCTACAAGACCTCGTCGGGCACCGGCACGATCCGCTGCAACAACGGCCAGACGATGGCGGTGAAGCTGCGCGCGAAGGGCGGCGGGATCACCTTCGGGAAGTCCTCGATCGAGGACGGGCGCGGCGAGTTCTCGGGCGTCGACGGCATCAACGAGGTGCTCGGCACCTACGTCGCCGCCGAGGCGCATGCGGGCGCGTCGAAGTCCGCGAAGGCGCAGGCGATGACGAAGGGCGAGGTCAGCCTCGCGCTGAGCGGCAAGGGTCGCGGCTGGGATCTCGGCGTCTCGTTCGGGAAGTTCGTGATCGAGAAGCGCTGACGAGAAGTCACGCGAGCGGCAGCGAAGCCTGCGGCGTATCGCGAACTTGCCCGAGGTCGGCGCCTTCGTGCGCGAGCAGCCGGCGCTTCAGCGCGAGCCCGCCGCCGAAACCGGTCAGGCCGCCGTCGGATCCGATCACGCGATGGCAGGGCACGACGATCGGCAGCGGATTGCGGCCGTTCGCCGCGCCGACCGCGCGCACCGCCGCCGGGGCGCCGATGCGCGCCGCGACACTCGCGTAGCTTTCGACCGCGCCGTACGGGATCAGCGCGAGCGCGTCCCAGACGCGTTGCTGGAACGCCGTGCCGGAAGGCGCGAGCGCGAGCGTGAAACTGCGGCGCGTCCCGTCGAAATAGTCGCGCAGCTGCTGCGCGGCCTCGCGCAGCAGCTCCGAACCTTCGTGCCAGTCGGGCCCGAGCTCCGCATACGACCAGCGCCCGTCGAACGAGATCCGCACGAGCCCGCGCGCCGACGCGACGAGCAGCAGCCGGCCGATCGGTGTCGGCACCACGGAATAGTCCACGCCGCATTCTAGGCGTGCGGCCGCGCCGGTGGCGATGCGGCACTTCCGGCAGTTGGAGGCCGCGGTCGGGCCGCTACCATCGGGCTTTTCACCGGAGCCTGATCCGATGCGGAACTTCGTCCCCGCGCTAGCACTGGTCCTCGCCACGAACGCCGCCGCGCAAGGCGAAACGCGGCTGCTGCGTTATCCCGACGTCTCGGCGACGCACATCGCATTCGTCTACGGCGGCGACATCTATCTCGCCGGTCGCGAAGGCGGCACCGCACAACGGCTGACCTCGCACGAGGGGCTCGAGCTCTATCCGAAATTCTCCCCCGACGGCCGCCGCATCGCGTTCTCGGCCGAATACGGCGGCACGCGCCAGGTCTACGTCATGCCGGCAGCAGGCGGCGCGCCGAAGCAGCTGACGTACTACACCGACGTCGGCCCGTTGCCGACGCGCGGCGGCACCGATTACCGCGTGCTCGACTGGACGCCGGACGGCCGCGACATCGTCGTGCGCGCGAACCGCGTGCCGTTCGACGAGCGCGGCGGACGCCCGTACCTCGTGCCGGCCGAGGGCGGCATGGAACGCCCGATGCCGATGATCGAATCCGGCGGCGGCAGCCTTTCGCCCGACGGCAGCAAATTTGCGTACACGCCGATCGAGGCCGACTGGCGCGGCTGGAAGCGCTACCGCGGCGGCCGCGCGCCGGACGTGTGGATCTACGACCTGTCGAACGACACCGCGACGCAGCTGACGAACTTCCGCGGCATGGACATGAACCCGGTGTGGGTCGCCGACACGATCTACTTCGCGTCGGACCGCGGCTACACGCTCAACCTCTACGGGGTCGCCGCGACCGGCGGCGAGCCGCGCAAGCTGACCGAGTTCACCGACTTCGACGTGCTGTGGCCGAGCGGCGGCCCCGATGCGGTCGTGTTCGAGCAGGGCGGCTACATCTGGCGCTACGACCACGGCGGCAGCGGCGCGGTGCGCGTGCCGATCCGCGTCGCGACCGACGCGCCGTACACGCTGCCGGCGTTCAAGAAGGTCGCGACCCAGGTCGAGTCGTTCGAGATCTCACCGAAGGGCGAGCGCGCGGTGTTCGGCGCGCGCGGGGAGATCTTCACCTTGCCGGCGAAGAACGGCGAGCCGCGCAACGTCAGCCGCACGCCTGCGGCGCGCGAGCTCTCGGTCTCGTGGTCGCCCGACGGACGCAATCTCGCGTACCTCTCCGACGCGAGCGGCGAATACGAGATCTACGTACGCTCGCACGACGGCCGCGGCGCGCCGCGCCGGGTCACGCGCGACGGCGACATCTGGCGCTTCCAGCCGGTCTGGTCGCCCGACTCGA
>DATLNY010000235.1:0-10623 GCA_035536495.1 Candidatus Saccharimonadia bacterium
ACGCCGTAGACGCCGATCACGGCGAGCACGACGGCGACGAGTGCGAACGCGCCGAGCAGTGACAGCGTCAGCCGGCGCGGCGCCGCGTCGGCCTCGAACAGCGCGCCGACGCGCTCGACCGGCTTCACGGGCAGCAGCGGATCGAGCGCCTTGACGTGTTCGCGCAGGGAGCGCGCAAGCACGTCGTTCGGCAGCGACGAGCGCATCACGAGGTCGACGCTGCGCGTCGCGCGCTGCGCGTACGGCAGCCAGCTCTCCATGCGCACCGGCTGGTCGCGACCGCGGCGAAACGTGTCCTGCACGACGCCGACGATCGTGATCCATGCCGGCGGCTCGTCGCCGCCGACGTCGCCATAGACGTAGCGTGCCCCGACGGCATTGCCGTTCGGGAAGTACGTCTGCACGAACGTCTCGTTGACGACGGCGACGGGCGTCGACTCCGCCGTGTCGCGTGCGTCGATCAACCGCCCCGCGACGAGCTTCACGCCGAGCACGTCGAAGTAGCCGGGCCAGGCCGAATCCATGGGCAGCTCGGCGCGCTGCGCGCGATCGACCGGCGGCTGGCCTTCGATCGTGAACGTCGACGAGCTGTGGATGTGCTGCATGCGTACCGAGGACGACAGGCTCGCCGACTCGATGCCCGGCGTCGCCTCGAGGCGTTCGACGAGGCCGCCCATGAACGCGACGCGCGGCGGCGCGTCGGGATACCGCGCGGCCGGCACTGCGAGGTTCGTGACCGCTGCGCGGTCGAGCTCGAGCCCCGTGTCGACCTCGAGCAGGTTCCAGAAGCTGCGCAGCGCGAGGCCGGCGCCGACGAGCAGTGTCATCGCGATCGCGACCTGCGCGACGACGAGCACGCTGCGCGACGCGGTCGCGAACCTTCCGCCGGCCTGCCCTCGCCCACCCTCGCGCAGCGCATCCGAACCCTTGACGCGGCTCGACCAGAGCGCAGGCAATACGCCGAACGCCAGGGCCGTCGCGAACGTCACGAGCGTCGTGAACAGCAGCACGGCGAGGTCGAGCCCGACGTTGTCGGCGCGCGGCAGCAGCGTCGCGACGAGCGCCTGCAGTCCCGCGAGCGACAGTTGCGCGAGCCCGATGCCGAGCACGGCGCCGACGAATGCGAGCACGACCGCTTCGGCGAGCTGGTGGCGCACGAGCGCCCAGCGCGAGGCGCCGAGCGCCGCACGAACGGCGAGCGCCCGCCGGTGCGCCGACGCGCGTACGAGCATCAGGTTCGCGAGGTTCGCGCAGGCGATCAGCAGCACGCCGGCGACGACCGCGAGGATCAGCCAAAGGCCGCTCGCGACGTCGCGCACCTGGTATTTCAGCATCGACACGGCGCGCACGCCGTAGCCTTCGTTCTCGGGAAAGGCGTTCTCGATGCGCTCGCCGACGCGCTGCAGATCCTCGTTTGCGGTCGCGACATCGACCCCAGGCCTCACCCGGCCGATGACCGGCAGCCAGAAGCTGCTGCGTTGCTCGCGCGTCTCCGCGTCGGGCGCCAGCGGCACGTAGAGCTCCGAGCGCTCTGGGAACGCGAACCGCGGCGGCATGACGCCGACCACCGTCAACGCCTTGCCGCTGACGTTCAAGGTGCTGCCGACGAGGTCGGCGCGTCCGCCTAGCCGCTGCCACAGGCCGTGGCCAAGGACGACCGCGTTGTCCCTGCCGGGCTCGTACTCGTCCTTCGTGAAGACGCGCCCACTCGCGGGCCCTACGCCGAGCACGTCGAAGAAGTCCTCGGAACCGTAGGTCGCAGTGACCTCCAGCGGATCGCCCTGCCCCGTCAGCTGCGCGACCGTCGTCGAGTAGCCCGCCATCGATGCAAACGTCGTGTTCTGCGTCTTCCAGTCCATGAAGTTCGGCCACGACGTGATGTCGTCCGGGATCGACTGACGCCGGTTGTCGAGCCACACGTACGCGAGCTCGTGCGCGTCCGGATACGGCAGCGGCTCGAGCAGCACGCCGCGCACGACCGTGAAGACCGCGGTGTTCGCACCG
Source organism: Candidatus Saccharimonadia bacterium (assembly GCA_035536495.1). GTDB lineage: Bacteria > Pseudomonadota > Gammaproteobacteria > Xanthomonadales > Ahniellaceae > DATLNY01. The sequence goes on from DATLNY010000235.1 coordinate 2,005, forward strand.
ATCGCGAGCGCGAGCGACAACAGCGCGACGGTCGTGTAGCCCGGCGTGCGGATCAGGCGGCGGACGCCGTGGCGAAGCTCGGCGAGGACCCTGCGCATGTGCGTCTCCTCCATCCTTCGGGGCGCGGTCTCGCGCCCGATGCGTTCCAGGTCACGGGTCGCGTGCAGCGGCGCTTCACGACCGCCGTTGATCTTGGACGCGAACCATCCGGAAATGGTTACGGATATTCCGGCAGTTCCTCATTGCGCCTTTCGAGCGCCGCGGAACTCACGAATCAGACGCCGGACTTTCGCGCCCTCGTCGGCGAGTTCCCAGCCCTGGGGAGGGTTCAGGTATTCCAGGTTGCACACCAGCCGTTGCGGCACGGTGCCCGTTGGCGGAGCGACGAGCGCTACGACAAGCCAGCGATGACTTGCCGGGCGGCAACGCGGATCTCCCGCGGGACACAGGATCTCGAATGATGCCGGGAGCTCGCCCTTCAATTGCTCGACGACGTGAATCCGGATCAGGTCGTAGCTTTCGGGCGTCCCGGCAATTCGCGGGCCTTCATCTTCGGTTACCGCGCGTAGACGAACGATTTCCTGCGTGCGACCGATGAAAACGATCGGAGCCTCGGCCATCTTGAGGCTCAGGGGTTGGCACTGAAAGGCCGCGGCCTGCGAGGCCGAGAGAATGTACAAGGCCACACCGAGCACGCGGCGCAGGATGAGGACCCTGCTACCGGGGCGAACGCGCGTGCCGGCGAGCCGGTGCAACCAGCAATCGAGTGAACAAAACGCCGCAGGCGGCATGTCTCAGTCCTCGAACTATGCCGGTCTGCCCATCGGCCGGCAGGGCGACGCCAAGCAGCGCGACAAACCCCATGCGCAAGCACAAGGTCACGTTGTTGCTTGCGAACGCGACGAGGACGAAACGCACGCGGTTCACCACGACCAGACCCGGTCGTAGCGCTCGTAGAGCGCCGGCAGCGCGCCCCGGCCGAGCAGTTGGACGTCGGGGATGAGGTCGGGCGCAATGATGCCGCGCGCGGCAAGGTCCTCGGCGATCACGTAGACACGACCGCCCTTCGCGATGAATCGCGTGAGGTCGCCGGCCGGATCCGGCGGGTTCCGTTGCACGCTCGCGCCGATCTCCACCGGCACGGACCGCTGTGCGGCGACGCAGTAGTTGACGCTGTTGCCGCGCAGCAGCAGCTCGACGTCGGCGCCGCCGTTGCGCAGTGTGCCGGCGAGCCAGACGATCGTGTCGTCCTGCTCCTCGGATGTCGCGCGATACGCGCAGCTGACGACATTCAGGGCCTTCATGTGGCAACTCCTCAGCGGGTCGGGATGACGAGCGTGTTGAACGAGTCGAGCGCGAGCTTGAAGAAGTCCGGCGGCCCGCCGCGGCGTACGCCGGGGATCGTTTCTCCGACGCCTCGCTCGTCGACGCAGAGCCCGCAGTTGACCCAGTCGAGCTTTACGTCATTTGCGGCTGCGAGCTCGAGCAGCGCCGCAACCCAGCGGTGCGTGAGCGGGTGGTCCTCCTCCTCGAGCGTGCGACCGTGCGTCGCATTGGGATGCTGCGACTGGCGCGAGAACGTCAGCGCCGCGGCGCCTTCGTAGGCGAACACGTTGACGTCGTGGCCACGCCGCAGCGAAAGCTCGATCAGCCGGATCGCCGTCACCGTGCGCGCGCTTTCGAACGGCGCATCCATCAGGGCGAACGTGAGGGATTTCCTCTTCACACTCTTCTCCTCAGTGCCAGAGCACGCGCGAACCCGCTGCGAGCGCGTCGACGACGAGCTCGAGCGGCACGGGCGAAACGCCGGCGAGAAGCCCGGCCGGTTGTATGCCGCGTTCGCGCAGCGAGGTTTCGTCCGCGAGCACGGGGATGCCGGCCCGCACGATCGTGGCGAGGCCGTTGCTGCGCGCCGCGGCGCGCGCCGCGAGCACCGCGTTCTGCACGAGGAAATAGCGGACGCGGTGTCCCGCCTGCGCGAGCGCGATCGCGAGCTCGCCGTTGGCGTGGACGTCCGCGCACTCGAATGGATCGCGCGATTCGATCAGGAAGTAGTCGGTCACCTGCGGCTCCGGTTTTCGTCGCTCGCAGGACAACAACGGGAACGCACGGTCGATCCCGCAGTGCGATCGTCGGAAAACGACCAGCGCGCGGGGATATTCCGGCGTGCTGCGATGGACGGGCTCCGTCAGCCGACGAGCGGGATGATCAGTCCTCGAACCCGTCCGCGAAGACCGGATCGCCATCGGACACCACGAGCCGGTTGCCCCCGGTCGCGACGGTGAAGCCCTGCACCGTCACCAGCCCGAGCGCGTCGGCGACGACGCGCCCGGCCTGCACGACGTTCGATCCCGCGTCGAGGTTGACCCAGTCGTACTCGCGGCCGGGCGCCGGCGCGAAGGCTTGCAGGCGTCGCGGCGTCACGTCGACGCTCGCCTGCGCCGGCGCGGGCACCGTCGTAGGCGAGCCGCCGACGGGCTGCATCGTCAGGTTCTGCAGGCGGATCGTGACTTCCCAGCGCGTCGGCGTGTCGACGATCGTCGCTCGGTCCCAGACGAGATGGCCGTTGATCGTGCCGACCGGATCGCCGTCGCCCGCGAGCCCGTTGCCTGGATCCTGGTCGATGCTCGCGCGACTGAATGCCGGATGGCTCTGGTCGAGGCGATAAAGATTCAGGAAATTGACGCCGTCGAACTCGTTGACCGGGTTGATGGCCTCCTGCGGCGACCACTCGGGCGTATAGCCGGGTGCGCCGCCGTGGGTGCGCGTGTCCCAGAAGAAATAGCCCCCGTGGCGATTCGCCTGCATCGCCTCGTAGAACGGGATCTTCTCGGCCCATCCGACGACGATGTCGTTGCGGCCGTTGAACGCGATGACGACCGGCATCGAGCGCGCGACGAAGACTTCCGCGAGCCGCCCCGCGTTCATGCGGTCGTAGACGCCGAGGCCGTCGCTTCCCGGCAGGTTCGTCGCGACCGCGCCCCAGAGCCGGTCGGCTTCGGCGCGCTGTCCCTGCCCTGCGTTCCAGATGCTGCCGGGATTGGGATCGCCGAGGAACGAGAAGTCGAGCTTCGGCACCTGCGTGTAGATCGCGGCGATCCGCTCGGGCATCGTCATCGCGAGGAAGAACGAACCGATCCCGCCCATCGAGGTGCCGGTCATGTAGACGCGGTTCGTGTCGATCGCGCCCTGCGTCAGCACCCAGTCGAAGGTCCAGCGCACGCGGCGCGCTGTGTAGTCGGGCACGCTGCCGCTCGTCGGTACCGGCCCGCCGTCGCCATGCAGCGCGAAACCCTCGTGGTAGCCGTACCAGAACGTGTCGCGGTTGCGCAGGTTCGGCAGCCAGTCGTCGACCATCAGCAGCCATTCGTTGGCGTTGTTCGTCCCGAACGGCAGCGACAGGAAATTGCCGCCCTTGAAGTGCATGCGGATCACGAGCGGGTGCGGCGGCGCCGTGCCGCGCCGCTGCAACGCGAAGTTGAACGGCACGGAAGCTTCGTTCGCCATCGCGGGATAGCCCGCGTGCCCGGCGTCGCCGACCCAGTGCGTGTAGATGTCGTTCGTGCGCCCGAAGCTGACCATGCTCCGCTGGAAGACCGGTTGCGGGGCGCCGATGGATTCCACGACGGGCGCGGCGAGCGTGCTCTCGCCGGGCACGATCGCGAGCGCCTCGACACCGTTCACGACCTCGGTCACGGCGTACCAGCTCGTCGCGCCGGCGGCGACCGTGTGGACGAATACGCCCTGCGCCGCGGTGAGCGGTGCCTCGTTCGCGGCGATCCGGAACTGGTTCTGCGTACCGAGACCACTGGGGTTCGTGATCGTGTTGAGCCGCACGTTCGCGCTCGAGTCCGGGCGCGCACTACCGAGCAGCTCGGCGGCCGGCAGCGTTGCGGCGTCGATCGGCTGCGCCGCGCGATAGACGCGATAGCTCCGCGTCGCGCTCGTGTCCTGGCTCCAGGTCACGAACGTCTGGCCGTCGCGATGCACGGCCTGCAGGTCGGTGACTGCATGCGCGCGATCGATCGCGCAGGCGAGGCCCAGCGCGAGCAACCCCTTCGACAACGATTTCATGCGATCCCCTGCTACGCCGCGCGGCGCTCACCAGCAAACACGCGAAAGTGTGGCCAAACCCGCAGTGGGCTCGCCGCGTCATCATGCGACGGCAGGCGCGGCTGCACCACGAACGTCAACGCGTCTCGCCCCACATCTCGTCGACGCAGCGTACGAGTTGTCGGCCGGTGATCGGCGTGCTGCATTTCCACAGACGCGTGCCGACGCGGACCACGCCGGCGCCGCGGTCGAGCTCGCCCAGCCACAACGTCGGGACCTGCAGCGCCTCGGGTGGTTCGGTGCCGCAGATCCACAGGTCCGCCGACGGTTCGAGCGCGGCACGGTCACGCTCACGGTGGACCTGAAGGGAGGGCCAGCGCGCGCGCAACCGGCGCTCGAGGTACGCGGCCAGTTCATCGTCGAGACCCGAGATCGCCACGCGCCGCAGCGGAGCCTTCGCGTTCGGCGCGCGCGCGTGGACGAGCCGCAGCATCTCAGCCGGCCTTGCGCACGGCGACCTGACTGGGCGGCAACGCGTACCGCGCCTTGAACGCACGCGTGAAGCTCGACAGGCTGTCGTAGCCGACGGCGTACGCGATTTCGGAAACGCTCCCGACGCGCGCCTCGAGCAGGCCGTGCGCGCGCTCGAGACGCGCGTTGCGCAAGTGCTCGCTGGGGCTGACGCCGAAGAGCTCCTTGCACTTCCGGAACAGCTGCGAGCGGTCGGCATGCATCTCGTCGGCGAGCTGCTCGACGCCCAGCGCCGGCTCGTCGAGCCGTTGCGCGATCAGCTCGTCGAGGCGCCGACGCCAGCGCATGTCGGCGCTTTCGGCCACTGCCGCGGCCGGCGGCGCGGTCCGTTCGCGCAGCAGCCGCAGGCGCAGCCGGTGCGCACGCGCCAGCAGCGCGTCGATGCGCGCGAGCAGCTCGCTCGCATCGAACGGCTTGGAGAGGTAGTCGTCCGCGCCCGCCTGCAATCCGGCGACCGCGTGCTCGCTGCCGACTTTCGCGGTGAGCAGGAGCACCGCGATCGCGGCGGTCTCGGGGTCGGCGCGCAGGCGGCGGGTCAGCTCGGTGCCGTCGAATCCGGGCATCATCACGTCGCACACGATGAGGTCCGGCAGGCGCTCCCGCGCCTGGATCCAGGCGTGGGGTCCGTTTGCAGCTTCGATCACGTCGAAGCGCGCTTCGAGCAGGGCGCGCACGCGCGCACGCAGATCGTCGTGGTCGTCGACGACCAGCACGAGCGGACAGCCGCGCCGCGGCGCAAGCGCGTGCCCGTCTGCGATTTCGTCTTCGCCCTCGTGCTCCTGCTCTTGCTCGCTGTCCGGCGCGAGGTCGCAGACCGCGGTGGCTGGCGGGCTGGCTGTATCCGCGTCCAGCGCCGGTAACGTCAGCAGGAACGTGCTGCCGGTCCCGAGCTCGCTCTCGACCCCGGCCGATCCCTGGTGTGCTTCGACGATTTCGCGCACCAGCGCGAGGCCGATGCCGTAGCCGCCGGCGCCGTCGGTGCTGTCGGCCTGGAAAAAGCGGTCGTAGACGTGCGGCAGCGCTGCCGCGGAAATCCCGCGGCCCTGATCGACGAGCGCCAGCTCGATGACGCCGTCGGTCCGTCGCAGTCGCAGCTCGATCGCGCCCCCGCGCGCCATGTACTTCGCGGCATTGCCGATGAGGTTGCCCAGCGCGCGTTCGATCTGCGGCGGGTCGACCGCCGCCAGCCATGGGCCTTCCGAGATCACGTTGAACGAGCTGCGATGACCGTGCCGCTCTAGCAGCGCCGCGTGATCGAACAGCACGCGCTGCGCCAGCGCACGCAGGTCGGTCGGCACGCGCGTCAGGCGCATCTGGCCGTGCTCGAAACGATTGACGTCGAGCAGCTCGACGATCAGGTCGAGCACGCGGCGCGCGTTGCGGTTGGCCATCTCGAGCTGTTCGCGCGCCCTCGCGCTGAGCCGTTCCCGCGCATCGCGCAGCAGGTCGTCGATCGGTCCGAGCACGAGCGTCAGCGGCGTTCGGAATTCGTGCCCGACGTTGATGAAGAAGCGCGTCTTGAGCCGATCGACTTCGGTCAGGCGTTCAGTCTGGTCTGCAAGCCGTTCGTTCGATTGCTTGAGCTCGCGCGTGCGCTGCTCGACCACCGCCTCGAGCTCGCGCTGGCGCGCGTGCAGCAGCATGACGCGCCGCCGCGCACCGAGCCGCGTCGCCAGCCACAACAGCAGCGCGGCGCTCGCGGCATACGCGGCGTGTGCCCACGTGCTGCGCCACCACGGCGCCGGGAACGAAAGCCGCAGCGGCACGGCGGTGCTGACGCGCCCGAACGCGTCGCGCGCCTGCAGCTCGAGGCGGAAGTCGCCATCGGGCAGGTTGGTGAACTCGCGTTCGGTGCGCGAGCTCCATTCGGACCATTTCGATTCGTAGCCCTCGAGCCGGCTACGCATCCGGTTCAGCAACGGACGCTCGAACGCCGGCAGCGCGAATCGCAGGCGCAGGTCGCGCTGTTTCACTCCGAGCTGCGAGTGCGGCTGCAGCGGCAACTCGGTTCGCGCGCGCAGATCCTCGATGCGCACGACGCGGGGCAACACGGGCGCTCCTGGCGGCGCGCGCGCGGCCAGGTCGATGCGCGCCAGCCCGTCGCTGCGCAGCACCCAGGCAATGTTGTCTTCGCGCGCCACGCCCAGCATCACAGCCGACGAATCGAGCGGCAGCAGCAGCGATCCGTCCCAGCGCCATTTAGCGCCCTGCTTCCACGCGACGCCGGCGCCGGTGCTGGTCTGGACCCAGAGATTGCCATCGGCGTCTTCGCTGACGCTCGCAATCGGGCGCTCGATGAGTTCGCGCGGCAGTCCCTCGGGCCGGACGAACCGCTCGCGCCCGGCGTCGCGCACGAACACGCCCTCGTTGGTGGCCATCCAGATCCGCCCGGCGTTTCCGACGTTCGGTTTGTGCGGACCGGGCGGCAGCCCGATCTCACGCCCGCGCCGGATCGGCGCATCCCACGCCCCCGAACGTCGCCGCGTCTGCCACAGATCGCCGGCGCGGCTGGCGAGCCACAGCGTGTCGGCCGCGACTTCAACGGCGTTGTCGACCGTGGTCGGGCTGCCGGGAATGAGGCGCGCCGTCGGCAGCGGGTTCGAAAAGTCCACTTCGAACACACCGCCGTCGGTGCCGGCGTACGCAAGACCCTTCCGATACGCCGACACGTCGAAGCTCGTGAGTTGGCCGAGCTCAAGTACGCGCTGCAGCTCGGTGTCGTGATGCCCGGTCTGGAAGATCCCGTTTCCGACGACGACCAGCCGATCCTCGATCGCCTCGACGGCCCAGGCCTTGGAAAGCGTCGTGGCAGGCACAAGCTCGAAGCGCGCCGACTGGCCGGCCGGCGCCGGCACCAGCCTGCTCAGGCTATCCGCGGAGGTCAGGTACAGCCGCCCGCGCCAGCGCTCGAGGCGCTCCGTTCGCGGCACTCCTTCGCCCTGCCCGAACATCGTCAACGCACTGCCGCGGCCGATACGCCAGATGTTGTTGGCTTGCGATACCCACAGACCGCCCATGCGGTCTTCCGCGAAGCCCTGCGGCGCGACGCCCGGCAGCCCGGCCAGCTCGTCGTAGCGTTCGACCACGGCGCCCTCGGCGTCGATGATCCAGGGCGGCGAGCGCCGGAATCCGATCGCGAAGTTTCCGTCGCGCAGGCGCGCGAAGAACGACGGGCTCGCGCTCCGCCAGTGTTCCCAGTTCGACGTGCCTACCGGCACCAGCGCCCCGCCGTTCGAGCGATGGAGCTGGCCGTTGCTGAGCATGATGAGATAGCCGCCGGCGATCGGCGCGATCCCCGCCGGTATCCCGGGCAAGCCGGAGGTTCCGGCAACGGGGTCGAGGACCGGCGCCTCGCCACCGGCGATCCGGGCGACGCCGGAGCCGGTGTCGTGCAGGCAGATCTCCTCGTCCACCATGCGCGCGCCGGTGAATGCACCAGCAGGACGCAGGACCGTCACGCGCTCCGGGCGGTCGCGCGACAGCACGAATGCGATCGTGGTCGAGACGAAGACGATGCGGTCGCGGCGAGCATCGTGGAGCGTCGCGAGGACCACGCCGAAGCTGCGCAGCTCGGGCTCGAGGTGATGGCTGAGGCCCACCCAGCCGTAGCCGCCGCGGCCATCGGGCTCGAAGTAGCCGATGTCATTCGGGAACCCCGCGTAAAAGCGTCCGTCGGCGGTGTATGCCAACTCGTACAGCGGCGCGCGTCGTTCGGGGTGCGGATGCATGCGCCATCGCGCGCCGTCGAACAGGAGCAGGCCCTGGCCGTTGGCGATCGCGAGGCGATCGTCGGGCAGGATCTGCGCGCGGAAATTACCGGGCCCGCCGTCGTGCACGCTCGCCGGGTAGGTATCCACGGGCACGCGACCGCGTTCGGACTGTGGCGCCGGATCCGCTGCGGCCGGCATGGCGAGCGCGGGCCACAGCGACGCAAGCAGCCATCCCGCGATGAGCTTCATCGACATCGTGCACCCCCGCCCGCAGTCTCCCACGCTAGCCGGCGGGACGTGCGCACGCTTGGCACGAGGATGCCGG
>DATLNY010000236.1:0-9932 GCA_035536495.1 Candidatus Saccharimonadia bacterium
GGCGATTGCGGGTAGCCGAGCGGCGCTGCGTCGAGCGTGCCGTTGTCGCGGCGTGACTTGCCGGGCCGCGCCGCAGGCGGGACCTGCTTCGGGTACGGCGGCTGGAAGCGGAACGAGCCCGGCGTCTCGATCGCGCCGAGCACGAGCTGCAGCAGGTGCAGCGCGCGGCAGGTCTGGAACCCGTTCGAATGCGCCGAGATCCCGCGCATCGCATGCATCGCGACGGGGCGGCCGGGCATGTCCGCGTGCGCGCGCCCGTGCGTGTCGGTCCAGGGGATCGGCAGGCGAATCGCCTGGTCGAACGCGACGTGCGCGAGCTCGCGCGCGACGCGCCGGATCGTGCCTGCGTCGACGCCGCAGCGCTCCGCGACCGCGTCGGGCGAGTACTCGGGCGCGAGGTAGCGCCGCGCGACGAGATCGAACACCGGCCGGGCACGCGCGCCGTCGGGCAGGGCGAACTCCCCGACGACCTGCGGCGACAAGTCGGCGAGCGCCGCGTCGACGAGCCCGCGGCCGCGATCCATGCACATCGGACGGCCGTCGAGCCCGCGCACGAACAGGCCGTCGTTCGCCGTCCCGGGCGCGTCGCGCACGAGCCAGTGCGCGTTGGTGTAGCGCACGAGGTAGTCGAGATCGATGCGGTCCGCGTGCAAGAGCTCGTGCACGAGCGCGAGCGCGAGCAGGCCATCGGTGCCGGGCCGGATCGCAATCCATTCGTCCGCGAGCGCGGCGTAACCAGTTCGGACCGGATTGATCGCAACGAGCTTCGCGCCGCGCGCCTTCAATTTGCCGAGCCCGAGCTTGATCGGGTTCGAGTCGTGGTCCTCGGCGACACCCCACAACATGAGGTGCTTCGTATGCTCGAAGTCGGGCTCGCCGAACTCCCAGAACGCCGAGCCGAGCGTGTACATCCCCGCGGCGGCCATGTTGACCGAGCAGAACCCGCCGTGCGCGGCGTAGTTGACGGTGCCGTACTGCTGCGCCCACCAGCTCGTCAGCGCCTGCGACTGGTCGCGTCCCGTGAAGAACGCGAGCTCGTCAGGGTTGCGCGCGCGGATGTCGCCGAGCCAACGGCCCGCGAGCGCGAATGCCTCCTCCCACGAGATCGTCTCGAATTCGCCGGCGCCGCGCGGCCCGACGCGCTTCATCGGCGCGCGAAGGCGCGCCGGGGATTCGTGCTGCGCGATGCCGGCCGAGCCCTTGGCGCAGATGACGCCGCGGTTGACGGGATGGGCCGGGTTGCCATCGATGTAGCGCACCCGCCCGTCCTTGACGTGGACGCGGATCCCGCAGCGGCACGCGCACATGAAGCACGTCGTCGTCGCGATCCGGTCTGCGGTCGGGACGTGGTAGTCGAGGCGGTGCGCGGTCATCGGCCGCATTGTGCCGGTTCCGCGCCACCAATTCGCCCTTTTTGCCGCGCCCGCGCTGGCTAAGCTGACCGGCATGAAATGGCTCTCGATATTGCTCGCGGTCCTCTCGCTCTGCGCCGTCGGCGCGATGCCGGCGCCCGCGTGGAACGACCGCCTCGATTTCGCGGCGCTGCTCGCCGACGCCGGCGCGACCGGCACGATCGTCGTCCTCGACGAGCAGGCCAAGCGCTGGCACGTCACGAATCGCGAGCGCGCGCAGCAGGGCTTCCTGCCGGCGTCGACGTTCAAGGTGTTCAACGCGCTCGTCGCGCTCGATGCGGGCAGCGTCGCCGACGAGCACGAAGTGCTCGCGTGGGACGGCGTCGAGCGCGAGTTCGAAAGCTGGAATCGCGATCATGACCTCGCGTCGGGCATGAAGGCTTCGGCCGTCTGGTTCTACCAGGAGCTCGCGCGGCGCAGCGGCGAGCCGCGGATGCGCGCGGCGCTCGAACGCACCGGCTATGGCAACGGCAACCTGCGTGCGGGCGTCGACCGGTTCTGGCTCGAGGGCGGCTTCCGCGTGACGCCGGCCGAGCAGATCACGTTCCTGCAGCGGCTCGCCGACGACGCGCTGCCGTTCACGCCGCGCAGCCAATCGGTCGTGCGGCGCGTCATCGAGGTCGAGCGTGGCGACGACTGGGTGCTGCGCGGCAAGACCGGCATGATGCGGCCCGGATCTCCGGGCGCGATCGGCTGGTTCATCGGCTGGGTCGAGCGCGGCGAACGACGCTGGTTCGTCGCGGTCAACATCGACCTGCCCGACGGCGCGCTCGCGCCGAAGCGCATCGAGCTCGCGCGCGCGGCGCTCGCGAGCGCCGGCGCGCTCTGACAAGTGCTGTTTCGCCGAACTCCGGGCTGGATCCCGATCTGATCGTCCAGCGGGCGTCGTCGCGAACGCGCCGGGCGCTCCACTTTCGCTCCGGCGCGCGCCACCCTCCGAAGTGCCTGCGAAACATGTGTTTCGGCTCAGCAGCCCTCAGTGCTCACCAGCTGTAGCCGACCTTGGCGTAGACGAACGCGCCGCCGAAGCCGAACGGCGAGGCGCTGCTCTGGTACGGCAGCTGGCCGCCGGTCGAGTTCGCGAACAGCACCTCGTCCGGGTATTCGTCGAGCACGTTGTCGCTGCCGAGCGTGAAGCGCCAGCGGTCGCGCTTCCAGGTCGCGGCGAGGTCGAGCGTCCACTTCGAGTCGAAGGTCTGGTCCTGCGCAGGTGACGCGTTGCGAACCGTGATCTCGCCGTAGCGCACCGCGTTCGCGGCGAACTCCCAGTCGTCCGAGCTCCAGAGCGCGCCGAGCAGCATCTTGTTGCGCGGTGCGCCGACCTCGAAGCGGCCGATCTCGACGCGACCGAAGCGAAGCGCGTTCGGATCGATCGCGGCGAGGCTCGCGGGATTCGGCGCGACGCGGTCGATCTCGGTCTTGTTGTAGTTGTAGCCGAAGGTGAGGTCTAGCGAGCCCGAGCCCACGTCCATGCCGTAGCTCGCGACGACGTCGACGCCGTCGGTCGTCGTGTCGATCGCATTGGTGAAGTACCGGCCACCGCCGACGCCGACGAAGCCGTTCGCGTTGAGGAAGTTCCGCACCGCGGCGCTGGTCAGGTTCTCCGACAGCGAGATGCGGTCCTCGAGCTCGATCCGGTACGCGTCGATCGTAATGTAGAGCCGGTCGAGCGGCTGCAGCACGAGGCCGAGGCTGACGTTCGTCGATTCCTCGGGCTGGAGCGGCTCCGCGCCGAGCGCGATGCCGGCCGGGTTCGAGACGCGGAACGTCACGATATCGAACGGCAGGTTGCCCTGCGGCGTCACGATGAAGTTCGTCGCGGTGGACTGGAAGAACTGCTGCTGCAGCGAGGGCGCGTGAAAGCCCGTCGAGTACGTCGCGCGCAGCGCGACGGCGTCGCTGAACGCGTAGCGCGCGGTCGCCTTGCCCGTCGTCGTCGTGCCGAAGTCGCTGTAGTCCTCGTAGCGCGCCGCGATGCCGGCCGAGAACCGTTCGGTGAGGTCGCCTTCGAGCCCGGCGTACAGCGAGAGGGCGTCGCGGTCGAACGTGCCGCCGTCGGACGGCTTGAAACCGGCGAACACCTGCGACCCCGGGATCGGCGTCGTCTGCCCCGGCGCGAGCACGCCGCCGTTCGCGAACGAGAGCGGCTCGCCCTGGGACTGCTCGAATTCCTCGTCGCGGAGCTCGGCGCCGTAGGACAGCGTCAGCGGGTAGTCGCGGCCCCATTCGATCGGCTGGTTGAAGTCGAGGTTCACGACGTGCTGCGTGATCTCGAGCGCGCCCGCGTAGAACTCGGTCGGCGACGTCGGGCCGAGACTGCGATTGAGCGTGTTGAGGATGTCGAACGTCAGCTCGTTCGTGCCGTAGCCGTAGCTCAGGTCGAACGCGGCCGCGCCCCAGGCGTCGCCCTTCAATCCGCCGACGAACGAATAGTCGGTCGAGACGTTGTTGATCTGCGGGAGGAAGCCCTCCGGATAGATCGACGGGATGTTGCGCGGATCGCCAGCGGGCCTGAAGAAGCCGTTGGCGAGCGTGTCGCGCTCGGTGTGCATGCCGTACGAGTAGATGCTCAGCGCGTCGCGCAGCGGCAGCTCGGCGTTGTAGCTGACGGCGTAGTGGTCGACTTCCGGGTCGCCCTGGCGCTGCACGACGCGCCCCAGCGGCGCGGAGGTCGCGGTGGCCGGGCCGAGGAACGGCCGCGCGCGGTTCATGTCGTCCTGGTGGCCGGCCTGCGCCGCGAGATGCAGGAAGCCGTCCGCGCCGAGCCGGAACCCGGCGTCGACGAACGCGTCGTACTGCTGCCCGTCGCCGGCGCTGTACTGGCCGTAGCGCGTGGTGATCTCTCCGCCGCTCGCGCCGTCCTTCAGCACGATGTTGATGACGCCGGCGATCGCGTCGGAGCCGTATTGCGCCGAGGCGCCGTCGCGCAGCACCTCGACGCGCTCGATCGCCGCGACCGGGATCGCGTTGAGGTCGACCGGCGAGGAGCTGCGGCCCTGCGTGCCGTTGACGTTGACGAGCGCACCGGTGTGGCGGCGCTTGCCGTTGACGAGCACGAGCACGTGATCAGGCGAGAGCCCGCGCAGCTGCGCGGGGCGGACCGATTCCGAGCCGTCGGCGATCGAGAGGCGCGGGAAGTTCAGCGAGGGCAGCAGGCGCGCGAGCGCGGTCGCAAGCTCCGCCGTGCCGGTCGACTCGAGCGCTTCGGACGTGATGATGTCGATCGGCGAGGTCGATTCGGCGACGGTCCGGTCGCTGACGCGGGTGCCGGTGACGACCACCGTTTCCAGGGGGTCGCGGGCACCGTCGTCATCAGGCACGGCCTGCGCGAGCAGCGGCGGCGAGTGCATCGCGGCGAGGAGCGCGAGAGTCAGAGCGGAGACGCGAATCGATGCGGTCATGACCAGGCTCCCGGGGCGCGATGCAAATGCCTTTAACACGGGCTTAACACGCGGTCAATTCTCGCGCGCGGCGCGGCGGGCCTCGACAATGCGTCTGGCCCGCGCTTCCGGCGGCCATGGAGGAATCCCGATGCCGATGCGTCCTGTGTTCGCCGCGCTCGCGCTGCTCGCGCTGCTCGAACCGATCGAATGCGCCGCCCGGACCGAGCTCGCGGTGGGCATCGTCAACAAGATCGAGGACGAGGCGTCGGTCGGCACCGCATCGATCGCGTGGGTGACCGACGCGAAGCATCCGTACGAATTCACGCTCGGCCAGATCCGGCCGCGCGAGGACGACATCGCGCCGGCCGAGACCTACATCGCCGCGAGCAAGCGCCTCACATGGCGGCGCTGGTACACGTCCTCCGGTATCGCGCTCGCCGACACGCCGAAGGACAACCGGACCCTGTCCGGACCCCTGCAGTTCCTCACGACGATCGGCTGGAGCGCAGAGAGCTGGTCGATCTCGCTTCGACACCTCTCGAACGCGGGCATCGAGGGCCGCAACCATGGGGAGACCTACCTGATGGTTGCGCTGCACTACTAGGCCAGCAGCGGGGGTCCGAAAAGGGGGTCAGAGTGCTTTTTCAACGAACCGCGACGTAGTCCGACGGCCATAGTGGAAAAGGCACTCTGACCCCCTTTTCGGGCGAGGCCGTCGCTATTCTCGGTGCCTCGTCGCCGAAAAGTGGACCTGACCCCTTGGACCGCTACGAACGCATCCTCACGCTGCACCGGATCCTCAAGTCGTCGCGCTATCCGGTCTCGTTCGAGCACCTGAAGTCCGAGCTCTCGTGCTCGCGCGCGACGCTCTACCGCGACATCGCGTTCCTGCGCGACGCGCTCGGCGCGCCGATCGAGTCCGAGGGCGAGCAGCACGGCTTCGGCTACGCGAAGGACGAGGCCGAACGCTTCGAGCTGCCCGGGCTGTGGCTGACGAGCGAGGAGCTCTACGCGCTGCTCGCGCTGCACCAGATGCTGCTGCGCACCGGTCCGAACGTGCTCGGCTCGGCGCTCGCGCCGCTGCGCACGCGCATCGAGAAGCTGCTCTCGAACCAGGAGAGCGGCGCGCGCTTCCCGATCGAGCGCGTCCGCGTGACCGGCAGTGGCACGCGCACGCTGAAGGAAGGCGTGTTCCGCACCGTTGCATCGTCCGTGCTCGACCGGCGCGAGCTTTCGTTCCGCTACAAGGCGCGCTCGACCGACGCCGAGAGCAGCCGGCGGGTCTCGCCGCAGCGGCTCACGCACTACCGCGAGAACTGGTACCTCGACGCGTGGGACCACGACCGCCGCGCGTTGCGCAGCTTCGCGGTCGACCGCATCGCCGAGCCGGTGCTCGCCGAGGCGCGCGCGCAGGACGTGCCCGAAGGCGAGCTCGATTCGCACCTCGCGGGCAGTTACGGGATCTTCTCGGGCGCGCCGAAGGCGTGGGCGACGATCCGGTTCTCGCCGCGTGCGGCACGCTGGGTCGCCGACGAGCACTGGCATTCGCGCCAGGAAGGCCGCGAGCTCCCCGACGGCAGCTACGAGCTGCGCGTCCCGTATTCGAGCTCGCGCGAGCTGCTGATGGACGTGCTGCGCTACGGCCCCGACGCGGAGATCATCGCGCCGCCGGCGCTGCGCGAGGAAGCGGCGATCTCGCTCAAGCTCGCGCTCGGGGCGTACGACACCGAGGCGCATCCGAGGATCTGAGACGGCGCGCACCGAGGATGCGGGCAGCCTGCCAAGGAGCCCGCCATGAAACCCCTCGCCGTTACCCGAACCCCGCTCTGCATCGTCGCGTTCCGCGCGTGGCTCGCCGCCGGCGTCCTCGCGCTCGCGATCCCCGGCGCGTTCGGCGCGACGACGCCGGCCGGGTCGCTCGCCGCGTGGCTGGTCGGCATGCCGCTCGCCTGCCTCGTCCTGATCGAGCCGTGCCGCGCCTGCGTCGCGGTGCTGCGCGTCGCGTCGCTGCGCACGCGCCTGCGTCCCCAGGCAAGACGCCTGCGCCGCAGCGCAGCTTGACCTTCGCCTGACGCCGAGCGTACCGTCCGGCCCGGTACCGCGGCGGCCGGTTGGCTGCCGTCGTTTTTCGCGCTGTGGGCCGCAAGGGCTGCCACAGGGGGAACGCGAGGGACGCGGGCGAAACGCCCCGGAGATCCGGCAATGGGGAGGCCTCTCCGATCACGGAAGATCGCAACGACAACGAGGTCGTTCGTTCCATCACGTCCATCGGAGAAACACACATGAAGTTCGCAAGACTTTGGGGATTGATCGCGCTCGCCGTCGGTAGCACCGGCGCGGCCGCGAATGCACTGTCGTCCGCGCAGCAGGGTGAGTTCTGCGCGGCCGATGCCACCGGCACGGTCTCCGTGCCCGCGCTGACGCTCGTCGACAAGTCCGACGCGAACCTCGCGTTCGAGATGGCGCAGCTGCACGCGCGGCTGTCGGCGTCCGCGCCGCTCGCAAAGGTCACGCCGATCCAGGTCGAGCTCACCGCGGCCGAGCGGACGCAGATCGGGCACGAAGGCGACGGCGTCGTCCGCGCGAACGAACGGCGACTGCAGGTCGGCGTCGCGAAGCCGCTCGGAATCGACGTCGATCTCGCGCGCGCGAACGGCCTCGGCCAGGGCGTGCTCGAGCGCAACGCCGATGGGCTGACCTGGACGATCGAGCTGAGCTCCCCCGGGGCCGCGGCGCTGCGCGTCGGCTTCGCGAACCTCGACCTGCCCGACGCGGCGGCGCTGTACGTCTACAACGCCGACGGCGAGGCGCACGGTCCGTATACAGGGCGCGGCATGCTCGGGCGCGGCGATCTCGTCTCGAACACGGTCGGCGGCGACACGGTCCGCGTGCAGCTCGAGTACGCGGGCAACCCGACGGTCGGCGACCTCGCGCGGCTGCGCTTCACGATCGCCGAGCTCGGCCACATCGGCCCGCGCTTCCAGATTGCGGCGCGCATGAACCCGAAGGTCGCGGCGGCGAATCCGAAGGCGTTCTGCAGCTACAACGCGAGCTGCGTCGTCAACGGCGAGTGTGCGTCGAACTTCAGCGCCCACGCGGCGACGCGCGAAGGCGTCGCGCACATGCTGTTCCAGTCGGGCGCGAGCTTCTACATCTGCTCGGGCGGCCTGCTCAACAACTCGCAAGCGGATGGCCGCCTGCTGTTCCTGACGGCGAACCACTGCATCTCGACGAGCAACGAGGCCGCCAGCCTCGAGACCTTCTGGGACTACCGCGCGCGCTCGTGCACCGACAACGCCGACAGCGGCCCGTGCGGCTACAGCTACGCGACGATGCGCACGACGTACCCGACCGCGCTCGGAGCCACGCGGCTCGCGTCGGGTTCGAGCGGCGACTACTCGCTGATGGAGCTCGCGCAGCGCCCGACCGGCACGCTGACGTTCCTGCCGTGGACCAATACGGCGGTCGCGAGCACGACGTCGACGCTGCATCGCCTCAGCCATCCGAGCGGCGCACCGCAGGCCTATTCGCGCCAGAACGTCACGCCGAGCTCGTTCACGTGCGGCACGCTGCCGCGCGGCGCGTACATCTACAGTCAGGACACGGCTGGCGCGACGGAAGGCGGCAGCTCGGGCTCGCCGATCCTCGACGCGTCGGGCCAGGTCGTCGGCCAGCTCTACGGCGCATGCGGCACGAACCTCAACGACGAATGCGACGCGAACGCGAACCGCACCGTCGACGGCGCGCTCGCGCACTACTACCCGAACGTCGCGGCGTTCCTGTCGCCGTCCGGCGGCGGTGGTGGCGGCACCACGGCGTCGGTCGCATCGAACGTCGTGACCGTCGTCACGCAGGGCAAGCAGTACTCGGGCCGCGCGACGGTCACGATTCGCGATCAGAACGGTGCGAACGTCGCGAACGCGACCGTCTCGGGCACGTGGAGCGGTGCGGTCTCGGGCGCGGGAAGCGGCGTGACCGGCACGAACGGCGTTGCGACGATCAACTCGGCGAAGGTGCGCACGAACGGCACGTTCACGTTCTGCGTCACGAACGTGACCGGGACCGGCATCACCTACAGCGGCGGCACGACCTGCGACTCGAACTGAGCGCCGGCTCCGCCTGAAACGAAAAGGCGCGGCTTCGGCCGCGCCTTTTTCTTTTCGGGCTTGCGCGGGCAAGGCGCTGGGTCCCGGCCTGCGCCGGGATGACGCTCGATGCGGGCGCGCCCTCGGCCCTCAGGCGTCGCGCACGCCGAGGCGCTTGCGCTCCATGCGGCGCAGGAGCTCCTCCATGATGCGGCGGTAGAGATCCTCGCCGAGGTACGCGTCCTCGACGCCCGCGTCGATCGACGGGTTGTCGTTGACTTCGATGACGACGGTGCGTTCGCCGGCCTGCTTGAGGTCGACGCCATAGAGCCCGTCGCCGATCGGCGCAGTTGCGCGAAGCGCGAGCTTGACGACTTCAGCCGGCGCTTCGCGGATCGGCAGCGTCTTGAACCCGCCGGAGCGCTGCTGCCCCTTGTTCGCGCCGTGGTTGTAGATCTGCCAGTGCCCGCGCGACATGAAGTACTGGCACGCGTAGAGCGCCTGCCCATTGAGCACGCCGACGCGCCAGTCGAACTCGGTGAACAGGAACTCCTGCGCGAGCAGCAGCGAGGTGTGGTCGAACAGCTCCTCGGCCGCCGTCTTGAGCGAGGTCTCGTCGTCGACCTTGACGATGCCACGGGAGAAAGACCCGTCGGGGATCTTCAGCACGATCGGATAACCGATCGACTCGCCGAGCTCGGTGATCTTCTTGAGATCGTCGCGGTGGATGATCTCGGTCCGGGGCGTCGGCAGCTTGCGCGATTTCAGGAGGTCCGCGAGGTAGATCTTGTTGGTGCAGCGAAGGATCGACGCGGGATCGTCGATGACGACCATGTCCTCCTTCTCCGCCTTGATCGCGAAACGGTAGGTGTGGTTGTCGAGCGCGGTCGTCTCGCGGATGAACAGGCCGTCGTACTCGGCGATGCGCGAGTACTCGTTCTTCGTGATCGGATCGACCTCGATCCCGAGCGCCTTGCCGGCCTCGATGAACGACTTCAGCGCCTTCCGGTTCGACGGCGGGATCGGGTCGTTCGCGTCGTGCAGCATCGCGA
>DATLNY010000237.1:0-10543 GCA_035536495.1 Candidatus Saccharimonadia bacterium
CGATCAAGGTGCTCGGATACGAGAAGTCAGCAGACCTCGCGGAGCGCTTCGAGCGCGAGGCGCGAACGATCGCGCGGCTCGATCATCCCAACATCGTCGGAATCCACGAAGTCGGTCGCGCCGGCAATGCGCTGTTCTACACGATGCCGTTCTTCCCGAACGGCGACCTGTCGCAGCGCGACCTGCGCGACGAGCCGCGACGCATCGTGGAGGTGCTGCGTTCGGTCTGCGAGGCGCTGAAGTACGCGCACGCGCACGGCGTCGTCCACCGCGACGTAAAGCCCGCGAACATCCTGTTCGACAAGACCGACCGCGTGCTGCTCGCCGATTTCGGCATCGCGATCTCGCGCGAGCACGAGAGCCGCGTGACGACGCAGGACAAGATGATCGGCTCGACCGGCTACATGAGCCCCGAGCAGGCGAGGCGCCAGGACCTCGACGGCCGCGCCGACATCTATTCGCTCGGCGTCGTCTGCTACGAGCTCCTGACCGGCGAGTTGCCGTTCCACGGCGCCGATGCGCTGTCGGTCGCGATCGCGCACATGCAGGACCCGATCCCGCGGCTGCCGCCGACGCGCCGCGTCTGGCAGCCGCTGATCGACCGCGCGCTCGCGAAATCGCCGGACATGCGTTACCAGAATGCCGGCGAGATGCTCGTCGCGCTCGCGGAGATCGAGCAGGCGCTCGACGCGGGCGGCGACCCCCAGCGCGCGCCGCTCGCGCCGCTCGCGCTGTTCGGCGACCCGCGCGCGCGCATCGCGTTCGGCACCGCAGCGCTCGCGCTTGCGGCGATCTGGTTCGGCGCGAACTGGTACGACCGTCGCGCAGGCGCAGGCCTCGACGGCCCAGTAGCGGCGCCGGTCGCGGACGCCCGCGCGGCAGCGCCGCTCCAGATCGCCGATGCGGACGCAATCGATCGCGCTCTCGCCGAGGGCTACGAGCTGCTGCGCGCGGGCCGGCTCTACGAGCCGCCGGGCGCCAACGCCGCAAGCCGCTTCCTCGGCGTGCTCGCGATGGTGCCGAACAGCGCGGAGGCGCGTGCGGGCCTCGACCACCTCATCGAGACTGCGTCGAAGCACGCGGTCACGGCCGTCGGCGACGGCCGTGACGACGAGGCGGCCGCGCTCCACGAGCGCACGTACGCGCTCGCACAGAACAGCATGATCGAGGACTACGAGGCGTACGCGCGGTTCGAGCGTGCGTTCGCGAAGGCCGTGATCTCGAGCATCGATGAAGGCATCGCGTCGGGCGACCGCGAGCTCGCCTCGCGCATGCGCCGGAGCTTCGACATCGCCGCGCTCGTGGATCCATCGGTGAAGACGCGGCTCGAGGCGCTCGCGCTGGCCGAGGCGATGTCGCCCGGCGCGAGGATCCAGGACCCGGGCGGCCCGCTGCTCGCGTACATTCCGGCGCGCCATCGCGGCAGCGGCCTGCCCGCGTTCTCGATCGCGGTGCACGAGGTGACGCGGCGCGAGTACGCAGCGTTCGCGCGAGCGACGCGCCGCGCCGCGGCGCCGTGCGGCGGGGTGCTGTTCAAGCGCCCCGACTGGCGCAATCCCGGCTTCGCGCAGCGCGACGACGAGCCGGTCGTCTGTGTCTCGGCCGCCGATGCCGACGCGTACGCGCGCTGGCTGACGCAGCGCACGGGCTCGCGCTACCGCGTGCCGACGCGCGCCGAATGGTCGCTGCTCGCACGCGACGTGGCGGCCACGGGGAACGTGTGCGCGCGTGCGAACGTCCTCGACGCCTCGACCGGCCGCGGCGCCGCGGCGCGCTACGCGTGCAACGACGGGCGCGAGAACACCGCGCCGGTCGGGCGCTATTCCGCGACCGCGCTCGGCATCCACGACCTCGCGGGCAACGTGCGCGAATGGTCGGCGGAATGCGCGAAGCGCGACGGCTCGAAGTGCACGCAGCGCGTAGTGCTCGGCACGTCGTGGCGCGACGGCGCGCGCCGTGCGCTGACCGGCGTCGAGGCGCTCGACGCCGCGGTCGGCACGCCCTTCGTCGGAATCCGCCTCGTGCGGGAGTTCGAGAAATGAAGTCCCTCCGACGGCTCACCGGCTGGCACGCCGCTGCCGGTGCTCTCCCCTCACGGATCGCTGACGGCGCACGGCGCCGCGGCCAACGTGCTGCACGCCGTCCAACCGGCGTTCAAGTTCGCGGACTCCCGCGGCACGAAGATTGCTCGGATCAGGCCGGCACCAGGGGCGGTGCTGATTCCGAGCAAGGCGCGCGACGGGAACGCCGATGGGGCAACCGATTCGATATCACGACGAAGGCCGCAGCGCCGACCGGAATCCGGCCGACGAGGCTTTGCACGCAAGCGAAGAGCGCTTTCGAATCCTGTTCGAGACGATGGGCGAGGGCTACTGCGTCATCGAGGTGATCTTCGACGAGGCAAACAAGCCGATCGACTACCGATTCGTCGAGACCAACCCGGCATTCGAGCGGCAGACCGGGATCAAGGATGCGAAGGGCCGGCGGATGCGCGAGATCGCCCCGGATCTCGAACAGCACTGGTTCGACTTCTACGGCCAGATCGCGCTCACCGGCGAGACACGCCGCGTCGAAAACCCGGCGGCAGCATTGGGTCGCTGGTACGACGTCAGCGCCTTCCGCGTCGGCGCTCCCGAGCTCCGGCACGTCGGCGTCGTGTTCAACGACATCACCGACCGCAAGCGGATCGAGGAGATGACGCGGTTCGTCGCGGGGGTCAGCGCCGCGTTGGCCGAGCTGACCGATCCGGAGAGCACGCTGCAGAAGGTTGCGAGCCTGGTCGTTCCGCCGTTCGCCGACTGGTGCGCGGTCGACATGGTGGACCCCGGCGGCAGGCTCCGGCGAGTCGCGATCATCCACGCCGATCCGGTGAAGCTCGGCGCCTATCGCGATCTGCTCGAGCGATACCCGCCCCGCACCGAGGACCCGCACAGCATCCCGCACGTTCTTGCCACCGGGGAGCCGGACCTGCTGGAGGTCATCCCGGACTCCGTGCTCGACGCAGCGGCCCACGATGAAGCGCACCTGCGACTCCTGAAGGCGATGGGCCTGAAATCGCACATCCTCGTTCCGATCCGCGCGCACGGTCGGACGCTCGGCGTGTTGACGTTCATCACCGCCGAATCGGGCCGTCGCTACACGCCCGCGGACCTCGTCGTCGCCCGGGACATCGCCCACCGCGCCGCCGTTGCGATCCGCAACGCCGAGCTGTATCAGGCGTTGCAGGACGCCGATCGCCGCAAGGACGAGTTCCTCGCGACGCTCGCGCACGAGCTCCGCAATCCGCTCGCGCCGATCCGCAATGGCCTCGAGGTCATGAAGCTCGCGAGCGACAACCGCGAAGCCGTCGAGCGGTCCCGCGCGATGATGGAGCGGCAACTCGGGCAGCTGGTCCGGCTCGTCGATGACCTGATGGATGTGAGCCGCATCAACCAGGGCAAGCTCGAGCTACGCATGGAGCGTGTCGAGCTCGCGGCGGTGCTCAACAGTGCCGTCGAGACGAGCCGTCCGCTGATCGAGCAGGCGGGTCACGAGCTCACGGTCGTGCTGCCGCACGAGCCGGTCGTCATCTACGCCGACCTGACCCGGCTCGCCCAGGCGTTCCTCAATCTGCTGAACAATGCCGCGAAGTACAGCGACGGGGCCGGTCGCATCTCGGTCACCGCCGAGCGGCAGGGGAAAGACGTGGTCGTCAGCGTGCGGGATGCGGGCATCGGCATCGCGGCCGAGCAGTTGCCCGGGATTTTCGACCTGTTTTCGCAGGTGGACCGCTCGCTCGAGAAGTCCCAGGGGGGGTTGGGCATCGGTTTGACGCTGGTGAGGCGGCTCGTCGAACGGCACGGCGGCACGGTCGAGGCCCGCAGCGACGGGGCGGGCAAAGGCTCGGAGTTCGTCGTCCGACTGCCGGTGTTTGTCGCTGCGTCCGCGCCGACCGCGACGGTCGACGATCGCGCGCCGGCGTCTCCGGGCAAGTCGTTCCGCATCATGGTCGTCGAGGACAATCGGGACGGCGCCGAGAGCCTCGCGGCGATGTTGAGCATCATGGGGAACGAGACCCGCACGGCGTACGACGGACTGGACGGCGTGCGCGCCGTCGAGGAATTCCGCCCCGACGTCGTGCTGCTCGACATCGGCCTGCCGAAGCTCAACGGCTACGAGGCGTGCCGCCACATCCGTGGGCAGCCGTGGGGCAAGGAGCTCGTCCTGATCGCCGTGACCGGCTGGGGTCAGGACGAGGACCGACGCCGTTCGCGGGAAGCGGGCTTCGATCATCACATGGTCAAGCCCGTCGAGCCGCACGCGCTGATGAAGTTGCTCGCCGGATTGCGTACGGCGAATTCGTGATCCGCTGACGGTCGACCTCACGGCGGTGCGGTTGCGCTGGAACCGCCGGTTGCCGACGGACGCGCCGCTCGGCACCATCGACCCATGGCCACGCCCCGTCCCGTCCCGCTATTGCGCCGCCTTCGGTCGCTGCGGCTCAAGCGCTATTTCCTCACCGGCGTGCTGACGCTGCTGCCGATCTGGCTCACGTGGGTCGTGTTCAAGTTCGTGTTCATGCTGCTGTCGGGGATCTCGAAACCCTGGATCGCCGTCGCGTTCGACCCGATCGCGCAACGATTCCCGATGATGCTCGGGTGGCTCGCCGCGGACTGGCTGCAGTCGATGCTCGCGCTGATCGCGACGCTGCTCTTCATCTACGGCGTCGGCTGGGCGACGAACCGCGTCGTCGGGCAGCGCCTCATCGAGTCGATCGAGCTCCTGATCGAGCGGATCCCGCTCGTCAAGACGATCTACGGCGGCACGAAGAAGCTGCTCGACCTGATGCAGACGAAGCCCGAAGGCGTGCAGCGCGTCGTGCTGATCGAGTTCCCGCACCGCGGCATGCGCGCGGTCGGGCTCGTGACGCGGACGCTGCGCGACGAGCGGACCGGCGCGCAGTTCGCGGCGGTCTACGTGCCGACGACGCCGAATCCGACCTCGGGTTACCTCGAGATCGTGCCGCTCGACCGCGTGACGCCGACCGACTGGACGATGGACCAGGCGATGGCGTTCATCATCTCGGGCGGTGCGATCTCGCCCGACACGGTGCGCTACGACGAGCTGCCCGATCTGCCGGCGGTTCCGCCCGCGCCCGAAGCCCCTTCGGGATGAGCAACGACCCGCGCGCACAGCGCCTGTTCGTCGTGCTCGCGGGATTCTTCGTCGCGAACGCGCTGATGGCCGAGTTCATCGGCGTCAAGATCTTCGCGCTCGAGGCGACGCTCGGCATCGCGCCGCTCGAGTGGAACCTGTTCGGGCGGACCGGATCGCTCGACTTCACGGCCGGGACGCTGCTGTGGCCGTTCGTGTTCGTGCTGACCGATGTCGTCAACGAGTATTTCGGCCGGCGCGGCGTGCGGCTGATCTCGTGGCTCGCGGTGGCGCTGATCGCCTGGGCGTTCCTGTTCGCGTTCATCGCGATCGGGCTCGCGCCCGCGCCGTGGTGGATCGAGGCCGGCAGGCCGCAGGGTGTCGACGACATGCAGGGTGCGTTCGCGGTGACGTTCGGGCAGGGCCTGTGGACGATCGCGGGCTCGATCACCGCGTTCCTGATCGGCCAGCTCGTCGACGTCGCGATCTACCACCGGATCCGGCGCGCCACCGGCGAAGGGCGCGTCTGGCTGCGAGCGACCGGCTCGACGCTCGTCTCGCAGCTCGTCGACAGCTTCGTCGTGCTCTACATCGCGTTCGTGCTCGGGCCGCAGCACTGGCCGATCCCGCTGTTCCTCGCGGTCGCGACCGTCAACTACGCGTACAAGGCGGCCGTCGCGATCGCAGCGACGCCGGTCATCTACGCGACCCACGCCGCGATCGACCGCTGGCTCGGCCGCGACGTCGCGGCGGAGCTCAAGGCCACCGCCGCGGCGTCCTGATCTCGAACAATCAAGCTTCGCAGCGCTTGATCTCGACGTAGCCGCTGCGCGGATCGACCGGCGGCTTGCAATCGAGGCTCGCGATCTTCGTGCCGGCCTCCGCGCGCATCGAACAGCTGACGTTCGTCGCATGCATGCCATAGCGCGCGATGACGTCGTCGGCCGCGCGTTTCGCCGCGTCGCGATGCTCCGACGGGATCACCTGGTCGAGCTTCCTGAACTCGCTCTGGAAGCGCGGCTCGCGCGCCTCCGCGGCGCTAGCGAGCCACGCGTACGCCTTCATGCCGTCGGCCTGCGTGCCCTCGCCGAACAGGTACATCGAGCCGAGCGCGAACTGGCTGCCCTTGTCGCCGGTGCACGCGTTGCGCGAGTAGAGCTCGAACGCCTTCGCGTGGTCTTCCCGCTGGTAGGCCATGTGCGCGTCGCGCAGCATCAGGCGGAACTCGTTGTACGTCATGCGCTCGAACGCATCGTCGGTCGCGAGTGCGGTGCCCGCCGCGAGCGCAAGGCCCGCCGCCGCAAGGGTCCAGCCTGTCTTTCGGATCGTCATCGTCGTTCCTTCCCCGGTCGCGGGCGCGGTGTGCCCTGCCGAAAACACTCTAGGCAGGTTGTGCGGCGCGCGAGCGTGCCCGAGGTTGGCCAACTTTCGTCCTAGTCCGCGGCCGGCGGTTGCTAAGATCGCGACACCCGCCCGGGAATGGAGCGCCTCGTGACCGCCGACTGGACCACCGACGCCGAGCGCTCCAATTACGCGCGGTCACCGAGCTACGCCGACACGATGACGTGGCTCGATCGGCTCGCGCGCGCATCGCACGATCTCGCGATCGGCTCGTTCGGCACGACGCCGGAAGGCCGCGACATGCGCTACGTCGTCGCAGCACGCGACGGGGACACGACGCTCGAGTTCGCGCACCGCTCGGGCAAGACCGTGCTGCTGGTCGAAGCCGGCATCCATTCCGGCGAGATCGAGGGCAAGGACGCGGGGCTCGCGCTGCTGCGGGACCTCACCGTGACGGGACGCTGGCAGGAACTGCTCGCGCACACCGTGCTCGTCTTCATCCCGGTGTTCAACATCGACGGCCACGAACGCGCGTCGCGCTGGTTGCGCATCAACCAGAACGGACCCGAAGAACGCGGCACGCGCGGAACCGCGCAGAACCTCAACCTCAACCGCGATTTCGTCAAGGCCGACGCGCCCGAGATGCGCGCCTGGCTCAAGCTGTTCGGCCAGTGGATGCCGGATCTCTTCGTCGACATCCACACCACCAACGGCGCGGACTATGCCTACGACCTCACCTGGTTCCTCGAGGAGTGGCACAGCCTGCATCCCGCGCCGCGCGCGTGGCAGCAGGAGGCGCTCGTCGGCCGCGTGTTTCCCGCGATGGAAAAGCTCGGCCACCGGCTCGCGCCGTACCTCGAGCTCGTCGACCACCGCGACATCACGAAGGGGCTCGCGAATTTCGGCTCGGGGCCGCGCTATTCGACCGGCTACACCGCGATCCGCAACCGGCCGGGCCTGCTGGTCGAGACACACATGCTCAAGAGCTACGAGAATCGCGTCCATTCGACCTACGACCTGCTCGTCGAGATCCTGCGCGAGCTCGATGCGAATCCGGGCGCGCTGTGCCGCGCGGTCGACGTCGCGGATCGCGAAACCGTCGCACACGCCGGCGATGCGTCGAGCCGCCTCGCGCTCGCGCACGAGACGACGAAAACCTCGGAGCCGTTCGAGCTCGACGGCTACGCGTTCACGCAGGAAGCGAGCG
This sequence comes from Candidatus Saccharimonadia bacterium, assembly GCA_035536495.1. Classification (GTDB taxonomy): domain Bacteria; phylum Pseudomonadota; class Gammaproteobacteria; order Xanthomonadales; family Ahniellaceae; genus DATLNY01. The sequence continues at coordinate 7,682 of DATLNY010000237.1, forward strand.
AGATCTCGGGTGACACGTGGACGACCTACCAGCCGGGCACGCCGCTGCGTGCCACGGTCCCGTTCTTTCGCCAGCTCGAAGTCGTGGATGCCGTCGATCGGCCGGCTGCGTACGCCGTGCCGGCCGCGTGGGTCGGCCACGTGCGTGCATGCCTCGACGCGCACGGCATCGGCAGCTTCGAGCTGCGCGCGCCCGCGAGGGTCGCCGCCGGCCGGTATCGCCTCAGCGCGGCGCGCTTCGCGTCGGCGTCGTTCGAAGGGCGCGTTCGGCTCGAGCACTTCGAGCTCGCGCGCGAGCGCGGCGAGTTCGAGTTGCGCGCAGGTTCGCTGATCGTGCGGCTCGACCAGCCCGCGGCGAACGTCGCGATGCACCTGCTCGAGCCGCGCGGACCGGACTCGCTGCTGCAATGGGGCGCCTTCAACGCGATCTTCGAGAGCCGGGAGTATGCCGACGCGCGCGTCGGAGAGACGCTCGCGCGCGAAATGCTGCGCGAGGATCCGGCGTTGCGGGCCGCGTTCGACCGGGAGCTCGAGGATCCCGGGTTCGCGTCGAGCCCGGAGCGCCGGCTGCGCTGGTTCTTCGACCGCTCGCCGTGGCTCGATCCCGAGCTCGGCATCTATCCGGTGCTGCGCCTCGACCGGGCCACGTACGCGACGCTCGCAGCGCAGCTCGTCCAGTAGCGCGCGTGCGCTGCTTCGTCGCGTGGAATCCGTCGCCGCGCGAGGCAGGCTCGCTCGTATCGGTTCGCGATGCGGTTCGCGCGGAGCGCGATGCACCGGGCTACCGCTGGCTCGCACGCGAGCAGCTGCACGTGACGCTGCGCTTCCTCGGCGCGACGACCGATGTCCAGCGTGTCGCGCTCGAGCAGGCGCTCGGGGAACTCGCATCGCGCAGCACCGCACTTTCGGCGCAGGTCGCGGGCTGGCAGTACTGGCCGGACCGGCGCACGCCGCGCGTGCTCGTGCTGCGAATCGAGTCGCGCGGCGCGCTCGAGCAGCTTGCGACGCAGATCGAGCTCGCGGCTCGGCTGGCCGGCTTCGCGCCCGAGCCGCGCGCGTTCCGTGCGCACCTGACGCTCGCGCGCATGTCGTACCTCGAACGTCTGCCGGATGCGTTCACGGCGCCGCCGCCGCCCGTCGCGCTCGCGCTCGATCACCTCGCGCTGATGCGCAGCGACCCGGGTCCCGACGGTTCGATCTACTCGGAGCTCGCGCGTTTCCCGCTCGCCGCGGCGTGAGCGCTCAGCCGGCGCCGCGCTTGCGCACGATCAGCAGGGCGATCTCGAGCGACTGCTCGTAGTTGAGGCGCGGGTCGACGCTCGACTTGTAGGCGCGCTGCAGGTCGCCGGGCGTCAGCGCGCTCGCGCCGCCGAGGCACTCCGTGACGTCCTCGCCGGTCAGCTCGAGGTGCACGCCACCGAGGCGCGTGCCGGCCGCGGCATGCAGGTCGAACGCCTGGTCGAGCTCCGCGCAGATGTTCTCGAAGCGCCGCGTCTTGACGCCGCCCGGCAGCGTTTCGGTGTTGCCGTGCATCGGGTCGCAGCACCACAGCACCGCGCGCCCTTCGCGCCGCACCACGTCGAGCAGCGGCTTCAGCGCGGTGCCGATGCGCTCGGCGCCCATGCGGTGGATCAGCGTGATGCGGCCGGGCTCGTTCTGCGGGTCGAGCACGTCGAGCAGCCGCAGCAGCTGGTCCGGCGAGACCGAAGGGCCGATCTTGATTCCGATCGGATTGCGGATGCCGCGGCAATACTCGACGTGCGCGCCGTCGAGCGCGGCGGTGCGCATGCCGATCCACGGATAATGCGTCGAGAGGTTGAACCAGCCCCACTGGCGCGGGACCTGCCGCGTCAGCGCCTGCTCGTAGTGCAGCAGCAGCGCCTCGTGCGACGTGTAGAAATCGACGCGCGAGAAGCTGCCGATCGCCTCGCCGGCGAGCGTTTCGACGAAGCGCACGGCCTCCCCGATCGACTCGACCATGCTGCGGTATTCGAGCGCGAGCGGCGACCGCTCGACCCACGCGAGGTCCCAGTATTCGGGGTGGTGGATGTCGGCGAAGCCGCCGTCGATCAACGCGCGCACGAAGTTCATCGTCATCGCCGAGAGCGCGTGGCCGCGTGTCAGCCGCGCAGGATCGGGCGTGCGCGAAGCGACGGTGAATTCCGGCCCGTTGACGAGATCGCCGCGGTAGCTCGGCAGCGTGATGCCGTCGCGTGTCTCGAGGTCGGTCGAGCGCGGCTTGGCGTACTGGCCCGCGAAGCGTCCGACGCGCACGACCGGCAGCTTGAGGCCGTGGATCAGCACGACGCTCATCTGCAGCAGCACCTTGAGCCGGTTCGAGATCAGCCCCGACTCGCAGTCGGCGAAGCTCTCGGCGCAGTCGCCGCCCTGCAGCAGGAAGCGCTTGCCCTCTGCGGCCTCGGCGAGCAGTCGCTTCAGCGCGAGGATCTCGTACGACGTCACGAGCGGCGGCAGCGTGCCGACCTCCGCGAGCGCCGCGGCGAGCGCCTCGGCATCGGGGTACGTCGGTTGCTGCACCGCCGGACGCGACTGCCAGCTCGACGGCGACCAGCCGGCTGCCTCGTTCACGGGTTGGATCTGCAGGTTCGCCATGCCGCGTGCGTGCCGATTCATGAGTGTCCTGGTCCGTCCTTCATACCACCGATGCTCCACCGCTTCCCGCCGAAGGGGCAGCGGCCGGGACGCGTATCAGGTGCGATAACGGCGGAAGCCGAAATAGAGCGCGCCGGCGAGCAGCAGCACGAACGCGATCAGCGTCCACTCCGGCATCGACAGGCCGGCGAAGCGCCAGTCGATCTCGGCGCATTCGCCCGAGCCGGTGAACACCTTGCGGAGCGTCTGC